>JANLGX010000449.1 GCA_024654005.1 Gemmatimonadaceae bacterium
TTCACCGGCGGCGTTGATCGAGGCGGGCCATGCCCAGATCTGGATGTCGTCGCAGCCCGGCGCGATGTTCAGGCCGTCGATCCAGAAGTCCGTCACGCGGCGCGTGGAGCTGCTCTGAATGCTGATCGGGTGCGCACCATCCCGGTGCGCGCCGTCGATCCTGCCGCCGAGGCCGAGCATCTGCACCCGGCAGTTCCGGCCGTCGAGCGCGATGAAGTTGCCGCCGTGCGCGGCGAAGAGGCTTGCGCCCGGCTCGAAGATGAGCTGCGAGTCCTCGCGCACCCAGAGCGTCCTCGTCGTGGTCAGCAGAGCGCCCGCCGCGATGCGCACCGACCGCTTAGAGTCGAGCGCCGCCAGAACCGCCATCTCGTCGATGGCCCCGCCGAACGGGGCGACTTCCTCGAACGCGTCATGGTTGTTCCTGCCGTAGCCCACGATCGCATCGGGCACCGGAATGGGCACCGGGATGGGGTCAGGAATGGGTGTGCCCTCGAGCGCGATCAGCCGCCGGTCGAAATCGACCAGTTGGTTGTGGACTGCTGTCCGCCACTCCGCCCGCTCCGTCTCGTACGCCGTGATGGCCGTGACCAGCTCGTCGAACTTCGTCATTACGTGTACTCCAGCAGCAGGCCGAGGACGCGGAAGCCGGTGATGGTGTCGAGCACGTCCGAGCCGAGGCGGGTGAAGGCGAGGCCCACGTAGTCGCCCGCCGCGATGCCGGTGAGCGCGGCCGAAACGTCGATGGCGTCCATCTCGTCAGCGGTCACGGCACGGGTCGTGGCGGCGATGGCGTCAGTGTTGGCCGTCCTGGCCTCACCGTCCGCGCCCCACGAGGTGGCGACGGAGTAACGTAAGTCCCCCGTCTGTGCCGGATAGCAGACGATCACCGCTTTGCTCAGGGTGGTGAAGCCCGTGGGGATCGGGACGGAGAAGTACGCGATGCCGTCCTGCGTGGCATTGCCGATCGGGGCAACCTGGTGATTGCCCTCGAACGTGGCTGTTCCGCCTACACCGTTCAGCGAGAAGAAGATGACCGGCACCCAGAGCGGGATCGTCGGGGAAGGATCGGCTGGCATCCCGTGCTTGTGGTCGGAGCGCGAGATGGTCTCGGCGGTGCCTACGGCGGCAACATCCCCGAACGCCTGCGTCACCGGGGCGGCGAAGTGGGCATTGTTGGTGAACTGAAAGACCGCTGTGGGACCGAGAATGCGTGCGACTTCTGTGCCGGCATTCGTGAAGATTCCGAGGTCGTCCTGGATGGCACGGATACTCCAATACTCGATTGAAGCATCATGATCGTCACTCAGATAGAAGCGAGCTTCACCCCCGTTATCGACGCCCGCTGGCCCGCCAAGCAGGCCAATCGACCCTCTTCGCGTGTCGGCTTCACCGAGATCGAAGAAGTCCACGAAGTTAGTCGTGTCAGGAACAAAACGCGCGAATACCGGAGCGTCTTGCCGAGCCAAGACAAGATTCGCACCAGAAGCGAAGAATGTCCAATATTCTGCGTCGTCGTCGTGAGCCCCGCTCATATACATGCGAACCTCGCCACCGGAAGTCCCACTCGGCGGACCGAGAGCGTAGAAAATGCCCCGGATGGCGTCGTTTCCTCCAGCAAAGATTGAGCCGCCACCAGCAAGCAGATTCGCCTTAAGCAACAGATGCGGGATCTCGCCACCGGGATTCTGAACCGTGGGAAGGTTCTGAACAGTGGCGATAAGATCACCCCACTTGAGGGAGTTGCCGGCATCAATCTCGAGGTCCCCCGGCACAAGGAACCCGCTCGTGGTCGCGCTCCACGCGGATTTCGCGGTAGTGCGATCAACGAGCCTCGCGAAGCCCGAGCCGTCACGCGCGAGCACGTAACGGTTGCGCGAGGAGTTGGGGTCCACGAACGCGGTGTCGAAGGGGATGCGCCTCGATCCGTCGTAGGCCGAAGCGATCATGGGGTCGCCCAGCAGCCGCCCGAACTGCGCTCGCAGGTTGTCGAGGTCCTCCCGCGTCTCCCGCAACTGCTTCTCTACCGACGCGGGCATTACGTCGCGTCCGTGTAGTCGAGCGAGCGCAACGTGACCTCGGCGAGGATCACGCCCGACTGGCCGCTCGACGCCACCTGGGCGGAGCGCTTCGCCCAGGCAACCCGCACCAGCATTCGTGTCACGGGCAGCGTGTCGCCGTACTCCGCGTAGGCCTCGAAGACGCCCCCGTCCTGCAACTCCTCGAGCGCGCGCATCTGCTCCTCGGCGTCCGCCGGGTTATGCGGGTTCGATTGGAGCTGGAGCTGCGCCTGGATCACCTTGATCATCTCGGGGCGCTCGAGGAACGTGACGATCGGCTCACCCGTCACCCGGAGCTGAGTCGCGGCGGCGGAACCCGTGCCGGAGATGCGCCACAGCAGCCGCCTGCCCTCGATGTTGGCGTCACGAGGGAGGAAGCGCTGGTGGTATCCGTCCGACGTGACCGTCTCGACGCCTGCCGATGAGCCGTCGTCGGTGAGGTTGGTGAAGGTGCCCGCGACAGCCGTGGCCACGGAGGCGGTGATCGTGGCGGTGGCGGACGTGCCGGCGAAGTTGGCCTCGAACTTGTAAGGGATTTTGATCGTGCCCGGCGTGCCGAAATCGTCGAGCGGCCAGTCGATGTTCCATGCGCCGGTCGTGTACGCCCCGCCGTCGATCGGCATCCATGCCGCACGATCAGCGCCGTCCCCGAAGTAGCATCGGGGGTCGTAGGTCGTGCCGCCGATCGTGGCCCCCGGCCAGATCGCCACGGCGAGCGCCTGCTTGTCGGTGCGCGTGGCGACGGGGTGATGCTCGAAGGAGCCCGGCCCGTCGGTCTTCCTGCGCCGCATCTTGATGACATGGGTGTCCGAGGTGGAGGTTGACTCCTCGAAGGCGTAAATCCACGTCCCGTCGTAGTCCCCGGCGGTGTAGCGCCCCTTCTTGTCAGACTGGTTCCCGGTGAGCACTTCTGTCCCGATGGAGCGGTTGATCGGCAGCCAGTAGAGGCCACGACGGAACGACGCGATCATTTCGCCCGCCTGGCCGAGCGGCAGGATGAAGTTGCACTGGAGGTTCCAGCGGAAGTTCGCCATCCATTCGAGGTAGCGGCGAAACGTGAAGTCGGAATCGAACTCCCCGAGCCCGTCTTCCTTCCCCACCACCAGCCGCTCGCCGAGGGTGGCGAGGTTCGTCACCGGGATGTCAGGGTCTCCCGCGATCTCCCCGCCCGAAGGTGCCCAGTTGTCGTCGTCCGCCACCTCGGCCATCACCCGCGAGGTGGTCTTCTTCAGCAACGCCCGGTTCGTGGCCGTCGAGAAGGCGCGGTAGAGCGCATCCGGTCCCGCATGCAGGTGTGTGGCGGAATAGTTGGTGTTCGAGTAGCGGATGCTCGTGCCGTTGTACGGACCTTCGAGCCGCTTCACGTAGTCCGATGCGGTCCCGCGCATCGCGAACCACCACTGCGTCGCCCATCTCGCCGCGTCTCCGCCGTTGGTGTTCGGGAACTCGAGCGTGAGTTTGCGGGTGGAGTCGGTCGGGTCGATGACGTGCAGCCTGGAACCGGCGATCACGTAGACATAGCGGGCGTTGCTACCGTCCGTGGTCGATCCTTCGAAGAAGATCGCGGTGGGGGTGGCCGAGGGAACGGGACCGGAGATCGAGCGCGTGCCGATCGTCATCGAAGAACCGATGGTCCCGGCCGAGTAGCTGGAGTTCCCGGTCGAGAGGTCAGTCGAGGTGATCGCGGGCCCGGCCCCGTAGATGCCCTCGATCGAGGTGTCGCCGTTGGTGACATCCCCCACGCCCTCGGCGGAAGGGAAGTCGCCATCTCGCGTGGAACCGATGATCCCCGCCCTGCCCGAGGGGAGGACTACACGCCGCTCCTTCTGGAACTCGCCTTCCTGCGAGGGCGCAGGCGTGACGGTCCACTGCGGCGTGCCATCGGAGACACCGGCCACCCGGTAGTGCTGGCCGTTGAGCAGTAGCGTCGAGGGCGTGCCCGGCACGTTAGTTCAGCTTCGCGCTGATGACATCGTTGGCGGCGTAGGTGACGCCGGTATCGGGGTCGAAGGTCGATGGCATGGTCGAGGCGGTGATTGTGATCGTGCCCGACAGCTCGTTCTCGCCCGAGGCGGCGGCGGCGATGATCACCGGGCTGGCGGAAGTCCACGTGGAGACCGTGACATCCGCCGTGGAGTTCGGGTTCATCACGAGGTAGTAGATGCCCGCCGGGAGCCTGACCGCCGTGAAGGTGGTTCGCACCAGTCCCGAACCAGAGATCGAGGCGGTGGTGAACGAGATGTGCCGCGTCTGGCCGTCGTGCGAGAACAGCGCCACGTCGAGCGTGCCCGCCGTGCCGACCGCCGTGACGTTGAACGTGAGGCTCGTGGGGGCCATCAGGGCGGGCAGGATGACCGCCCCCACCGTGGCCGTGGTGTTGGAGTTGAGCTGCTGGGTGGAGGCCGCTCCCGTGGTCCCTGAGACCGGGAGCAGGACCGCCGGTCCCTCCGCGCGGGTCTCCGCGATCTCGATGCGGCGGTCGAAGATGTTGGCATCGAGGATCACCGAGGCGAGCGCTGGGACGTAGACCAGCGAGTGCATCAGGTTGTTCGCGGTGAGCGTGCCCGCCGGTGGCTTCGTCTGCGTCGCCGCCTCGGCGGTGGGTGTGCCTTCGACGATCGCCACGGTGCCCGAGGAGTTGACGATCACCATGTCCATGCGCGGAAGCGTGGCGTGCCCGGCGGAGTGCGTGACGGAACCCGCCGTGACCACGACATGCGTGCCGTTGACCATCGCCTCGAAGCCCGTGTAATCGGTCTCGAGGTCTGTCCCCGCCGAGCTGACCACACCGCCGGCGGCCGCTCCGTTGATGCGGATGAAGCCGTGGTTCGGCCCCATCTCGTAGAGGTTCTGGAGCAACGCGTGGTCGATGACTCCTGACCCCTGCGCCTCATACGCACTCATCGCGCGCCGTACCCGCCAAGGCCGCCGTAGCCTCTACCCGAGGTGGGAGCCGCGACGGCGGAGCGCCAGCGCGGGCGCGGGTGGTGGTACTGCGAGGCGAAGCGCCCCATCTCCATCTGGTTGCGCGCCCAGTAGCGGGCGTAGCACGTCTCCTTCAAGTCCTTGTAATTGACCTTCGATTCGCTCTCTGCCTTCGCGCGGTTCTCGAGCGCGAAGAACAGCTCGTAGAAAGCCGCCCACTTCACGTAGTCCTCGTTCACCGCCGAGGTCGTGGTCTCGTCCGTGAGGTCCGCGTAGGGCTTCTTCCAGACGATCTCGAGCGTGCCCGAGGGGGCGGGGTAGAACCGCAGGTAGAGCGTGTTGTTGTCTTCCTCGGGCCACCACGAGCGCCCGCCGGAAGCCCACGGCCAGATGCGCGCATTGGGGTCCGTGCCGCTGACCTGGTTGATCTCGAGCACCTGGTTTTGGATGCTCGAGATCGAGGTGAGTGTGAAGGGTGAGGCCGCGATGTCGTAGCGCGTCTGCCCGTTCGTGGTCACCGAGTCGCGCTGGATCGAGAAACAGCGCGTGGTGAGCGCGCGCGAGATGGCGCGGTTGACGGCCGCCGGGTGCACGTCGCCGGGCCAGATTTCGTATTCGCCCGTGTCAGCCGAGGCGAGCGGAGCGACCGTCCAGATGGCCCCCTGGATATCCAGCTTGCCCGTCTGCGCGTTGAACCCGTCCCCCCTGATGCGGCGGTAAAAGTTCGCCGCTGCGGCAGCCGCGGGACGGTGCAACCAGTACGCGCCGAAGCGGCCGGGTGACTCGACACCCACGTCCAGCAGCCCGGCGTCCGTGAGCGAGGTCGTGGTGCCAGCAGAAGCAGTGCCGTAGAAGCCATCGACGATGTCCTCGTCGAGCATCGACTGCCGTATCTGCTCGCGGTTGACGGTCATCAGTGGCCTTTACGGAAGGTGCTGAGTCGGGAGTTTTCTCCCGACTCAGCTACTCCGGTTATGCGCGGTCCACTTCTTCCCACACGAGGGTGGTGGCGTAGAGCGCCACCGAGGCCACGGAGCCCGCGAGCGCCACGAGCGTGCCGGGGGTGATGATCACCTTGCCGTCGAAGTCGTGCGTCCACGGCGTGCCATCCGGCGTGGAGGAGCCGATGGCGGCGTACGAGTGGAACAGCGAGTAGATGTGGTCACCGGCCGCCCACGCGGTCGCGGTCACGGTGCCGGACGCAGTGGAGAGCACCCTGGAGGACTGGCCTGAGCCAAGCAGGGCGTTGGTCGGGAGCGTCTTGGCGACGTTGATCGCGCCGGGGAAGGCGGTCAGGAATGAGCCGGTCGCCACGGCGTCCACGCCGTAGGCGGCGAACAGCCCGGCCGCGAACTCGACGGTCGTGCCCGACGCGCGCTGTGCCGAGATGCTGACCAGCACCGCGTCCACGCCCGAGTTGGGCGGGTTCCAGATCGCCACGCGCGGAGCGGTGCCGGTGTAGATCGGGATCGCCAGCCCGACCGGGGTGGTGGTCTGCATGAACAGACGCCCGTTGCGGGCGGTCTCGAAGTACCTGCCGTGCAGGTCGCTGGTGACCAGGTTCTTGTCTCTGCCGCCCCTGCCAAAGAGCAGGTCGGCGCTGTTCAGAAGGCCCATCGTCTGATTCCTTTTCTCCCCCTACCGCGTAGCAGGGAGGCTATTCACGACACTGCGGCGAGCAGGTCGATATCCGTGAGCTTGGATAGCCCGAGCACGGTGGCTTTCTGGTAGAGCAGCAGCTCCGCCAGCAGGCTTTCTGTGGTGGGCGGGTTGTCTTCGACGGTCACCGCCACGCGGGTCTCGCCGGGCAAGCCTCCCGGCCTGAACTTGCCCTGCTCTCGCCCGCCCGCCGTGTCCGGGAAGTCCGGTATCTCCACTCCCCGAGAGTCACGTTCGCTCTCGGGGTATGGCGTGATGGGCGGCCAGCCCGCGAAGGTGGGCGACCCGCTGTCGATGGCGGGTGAGATGTCAGCCATTTACGCCTCCTCGACGGCAGCGAGTTTCGCCTTCTTGTGGAAGGTGTTGAGCGGCGGCTCGGCGTTCGGGTTCTGCGCACAACGCCGCTGGTGCTGCGCCTTCGCACCACGGTTCGCCCCGACCTTGCCGCAGAACTCGCACATGAGCGGCAGCATCGCGTCCAGCGCCTTCTTCATCGGGTCGGAGAGCGGCTGGCCCGCGTATTCCTCGGGGCGCGCGAGCCTGATCGGCATCGGCTCAAGCGGCCTGTAGACCGTGAGCGTGATCGGGAGCGAGCCGTCCTTGGGGCTGACCAGCGCGTCGTAGAAGGTGAGCTCCCATGGATGCTTCTGAAGCGTCACCGGCTGCCCGCCGCGCAGCGCGTTCTCCCACACCGGACCCTTCAGCGCCTCGATGCCGGCCTCGAACTGCTGGCGAGCCTCGACGTAGGGGTTGCCGTTCGAACGCAGGAACGAGCACTCGGAGTGCCCGCAGTCGCGCTTGTCGCACATCACGCCGGGCGCGACGCCGGTCCACGCGGGCATCACGAGCCGCTCAGCGGCGCGGCGCTTGGCGGTCTCTCGCTCGGTCCACGAGGTGGCCGAATCCCGCTCGATGTCGGCACAGACGTTGGCGTACCACGTGGCGGTCTGCGTCACCTGCTCGCGGTAGTCCTTCCAGTAGGACTCATCGGAGCGCCCCGAATCGAGCCATTCCTGGAGCTTGCGAGCATGGATGCGGGTGTGCGCCTGCGTGCGCATGTTGATGTACTTCTCGGCGATGATGCCGCGCTTCTGCGGGACGACATCGGGGCGCCTCGGGTAGCTGGCAACCATCTAGATCACGATCCTGTTCTTCGCCGAGTGCGTCCGCCACGCATCCCGCTTTGCCCGTTGTCTTCGCTGCGCTTCCACGCGCGGCTTATCGAACGACTCGCTGATCTGCTGCTTCACCCGCTCGGACGAGTCGTAGTGGTCGATCAGCCCTGCCTTCGTGGCTTCCCGCTGAGAGAGCGGATTACCGTTTGCATCAACGGGAGCCACGAGCGACCACGAGGTGTGAGTCCCGAGCCCGTTGTATGAGAACGAACTCGGGACCCACGTCCCCGTTCCGCCACAAGCACATCGCGCGCCGGAAGATTTCGAGGTGACGGGGGTGTAAACCTCGAATCGGGACGAGCAGGCGCGACAGAGGTACTCGTGAATCGGCATTTCTAGCCCTTCGGACAATCGAGGAAGATGTCCCCGATGGCCGAGACGGAGCCGGAGTCGGTGTTCAACGCGTTGCCACACATGTTGTTGCCGGTCTCGGTGGCGAGGTACGGCCCGATCGCGCCGTCGGTGGTGGCGTGCGGGATCACCGCCTGGCCAGCCACCACAGAGCCATCGGTGAGCATCGCCACGTCGTTCAGGCCGTAGGTCTGAATCCAGCCCCACTTGCCTTCATCGACCGCCACGACTGCCATGCCGGCGGGCTGGAGCACCTGACTTGTCTCATCGCCGGCCGCAGTCGAAACCGCGAAGTTGTCGTCGCGGGTCGTATACGTGGCCATGTAGCCCGCAACGGCGGCTATATCCATGAACAGCACGAACTTGTAGCGCTTGGTGCCGCCGTCCACGCTCTTGACGATCACCTCGCCCGGCCGGTACGGCAGATTCGAGATGTTCGTCGAGGTCGAGAGGCCGGACGTAGCGGTGTACGTCTTGGTGAGATCGGCACCAACCACCATCTTTGGGTTGACCATTGAAGTTGCTCCTTACGAGCGAATCGTTAGCTGGCGCCGGGCGGTGACTCAACGATCAGCGCAGCCGTGCCGGTGGAGTAGTTGGCCCACGTGTCGGTGGCATTGCCGAGGTAGCCGGAGTCTTCCTTGATGTCCGTGCCGAGGTCAGGGAACCAGTTGAAGATGACCATGTTGTCGAGGCCGACGTTCCCGTATTCCGTGTTGATGTAGGTCGTGGCCCCGAGGTTCAGAAAACGGTTCCCTTGGATCACCGCAGCGGTCTGAGCACCACGGAAGTGGTTCGTGTTCGACACGAGCACGTTGTTCAGGAACTGCGTGTAGGTAGGCATGGAGATGCCCTGGTTCGAAACCAGATAACCATCCACGAGGCCGAGAAACGTGTTGTTCTCGATGCGAACGTTGAAATGCCCGCCGTAGTCCTCGACGCCGATCCCCGCTGGGGTCACGACGTTCCCGTGGAACCGGCAGCCCTCGATGATCGCGTGCGAGCCGTCCGGGTATGTCGCGTCCTCCTGCCTGCGCAGTCGGATGGCGGCATACGTCGCCTGCGGAACGAACAGGATGTTGTGGAACTCCCACCCCTGCTCGCGCACAGTGATCAGCGGCGCATCGCCCGCAGTGGCCGCCTCGCGCCAGCGGACGCCGTTGTCATGGCGAGAGTTGCCGCCGTGGAGGCCGATGACCTTCACGCCATGGACGCCGAGCGGAGAAGTGATCTGCTCGCGAATGTCCCCGCGTACGAAGATGATGCCGCCGGTCTCCACTTCGTCGAAGGCCGATGACATCGTGGAATGCGGGTTGGCCGGGTTGGTGCCCGGCTTCCCCGTCCCCGCCGCGGAACTGGTCGTATCGACGTAGATCGGCTCGATCGTCGGCCAGACATCAAGGCTGGTCTCGACGATCCCCCGAACCGACGGGTCCAGGTTCCTCAACTTGATCATTCGTTCCTCACAGTTGTCCCCGGCTTACGCCGGATACTTCGGCTACTAGACGATGCCCGTGAGCTTGCCGTTACGGCGGCATTCCACCGCAATGAACTCGGGCCACACGAGAACGTGTGCGATCCACGCGTCCTGCATCAGCGTGCCGTTGTCGGCCTTCGCGATCTCGGTGGTCTTGAAGTCACGATCCGGGTGGATGTAGAAGAGCAGCGACCCGGCGTTGAGCATGTACATCACGCCCGATGTCGCGTCGTCGTCCCACATCAACGGGACGCCTTTGAAAGCAAGACCCGAGAACGTGCCGTCTCCGGTCTGCCTCGACGTGTGCCGAAGGTCCGGCGACAGGAGGTGTTCGTAGTCCTCGTAGATGGACTGCGTGGTGACGATCATGTTCG
>JANLGX010000450.1 GCA_024654005.1 Gemmatimonadaceae bacterium
TTCAACAAGGCCGTCAACGACCAGAAGGCCATCGCCGACGCTGCCGACCGGACGCAGAAGGCCGAACAGTTCGCCGCCGGTCAGACCCTTAGCCGCGAGGAGAACGCGCAGAACGCGCAGCAGTTCGCGGCGTCACAAGACCTGACGCGCGGCAACACGCTCCTCGGTCTCGGCTCTCGACCAGAGACGCTCATCCGGTACCTCTACGCGCTTCGCGGGCAGCAGGCGCCGCAGCAACTCGGCGGGGTAGCTCCCGCGCTTCCCGGCTATCCCGGCACCAACGCTCTGCCGTCTGGCGCAAACGTGGGCGCCCCTTCTTCTTCCCCGGCTGTCAGCGCGGCGGTGGGCTCCTCGACACCGCCTGCGCTCGCCGGGGCTCCCGTCCAGAACGGAGTCCCGATGCTTGCTGGCGGTGTTCAGAACGGCGGTGTCGGCTCGGGGATGCTCACGCCCCAACCCGCGTCACTGCTTCAGAACAACGCCGCGAACCCAGGATACGAATCGAACCTCGCGGCACTCGCCAGGCAGTACCCCGCGCTCGCTCAGCAGTTGGCGGCCGCGCGAGGTGCTCCGACCGCGGGTGCCCCCGCTGCGTCGGCCCCGCCTCGGCCCGCGCCAACCCAAGCACCCGCATCCGTGATTCAGTCCATGCAGCAGACCGGCTCGGCAGTTGGTTATCAGCCCGCCGTGGGCTCACTGGACCCGGCGGGTAGCGGCCGCATCTTCCAGGTGTTCAACGGGCAACAGGGCTTCGCGCTCCCGGAGAACATCGGTCCGGGCATCAACCCGTTCACGGGAGAGGGCCGTCCAGCGCCCGCCCCTGTCGCAGCGCCGCCTCCGGTACAAGCACCTCCCGTACAGGCTGCTCCGCCGCCTATCGCCGCGCCGCAGCCAGCGCCCGTATACCAGCCACCGATGCCGACCTACTCGGCCCCGCAACTTTCTGGATTCACCGGGACGCCCGTTCAGGCGACACAGCAGATCAACGCTGCCCGTGCGGCAACGCCACCGCCACCTTCTGCCCCCGCGATTGCGCCAATGTCTGGTAACAACAACCAGTTCGCTCCGACGCAAAGCACCAACGACTTCTTCGCTCGGATGCGCGCTCTCGGCGCCTACGGTGAGGGCGGCATCATCCCAGAGAAGGTTGTCGGCGTCGGAACGGAATCGGGCCAGCCCTACGAGTTCGGCGAGAAGGGCACCGAGGCCGTCATGTCCAACGAGATGCTCCAGAAGCTCATGGCCGTCGCCGGGAAGGTGGACTTCCACAGCAAGGGCTCTGACGGCAACAGCCAGCGCATCACCATGACGCTCAACGGCCCCCCGAAGTTGGACTCCAAGAAGAAGCCCGACATGCCGGGGATGAACTCCTACGGGGCGGGCGGCACCATCGGCTACTCCGGTGGGAAGAACGACTACAACCCCGCCGTGTTCAATCCGCCCGACCTTTCGAGCATCGTGGGTCGTGGGTTCAACACGCCCGGCATCCCGCTCCCTCCGCAGGTGAACATGCTGACGGGCGGCGGTCAGTCGCTCATCCCGTCGGCGCAGACGCTCACGAACGCGCTCCCCTCCGAGGTCGGCGCGTACTCCGGGTTCCTCACCGACGAGGCTGGGGTCCAGGCGAATGATGTGTTCTCGCTGGCGAAGCGCCTTGCCCCACAGGCCACGGGAGTTCGCACCCCGCGCTACGCAGGGTAGCCGTGGCTGAACTGAAGCCGACCGAGGGCGACAACGCGCCTCCGCTCATCTCCATCCCCCCGCTCAGCGAGATTGCTGGATACCCCGGAGCGGTCAAGGACTTCCTCGGGACCGTTCCGTGGTCGATGCTGGCGCGTGGCGGGGAGTTGGTCCAGTCCATCCCAACGCTTGCGGGGGAACTCATCGCCTCCCACCAGAGGCCGAACAACGCCAACGAGCAGCTACCGGCTCTCGGTAGACTCGCGGGCGCCACTCTCGGTCTGCCGTTCACACCAGTCGTGGACACGTTCCGTCGCGCGGTCGTCGAGTCCGACCCGACGCTCTCGTCGTTGCTGAAGTCAAGAACGGCTGGCCTTCCGAAGAACGACAGGAACTCCACGCTCGCACAGGCCGATGCCGCGAACCAGATATTCGACCAGGCGAACACCGCGCTCGGTCAGGCCGCGAACAACCCTAATGGCGACCCTGCGACCCGAGCTGCTGCCGGGATCGCGGGCGGCCTTATGACGACACAAAACATCGCCGAGTTCGGCGGTCCCTCGATAGCGGCTGGGGCACCGAAGTTCGCTGCGGCCGCCGCGTCGAAACTCGCCCCGCTGTTCGGCGCCGATGCTGCGACGGCTGCGTACAGGACACAACAGGCTGCGAGTCGATACGCCGAACTGACACGCTCTGGGGCGTCGAACACCGATGCTCTCGCTGCCGTCGCCAAGGAGTTCCCGTCCGTGCCTGAGGGCGCTGCGCTCTCGCGCGTGCTCGGGCCGCAGAACGCTGCTGCGGAGAACGCCGCGCAGACACTCGCGCGAGTCAATGCCGGGGAACCACTGGCGCGAACCGGAACTGAAGGCGCTGGGTCGTTGGGTCGCGTGGGAATCCCTGGGGCCGCGGGAGTCAGTAGGACCGCAGGAACGACTATTGATACTTCCTTCAAGGAACAGTTTAGAGACGCAACTGGCGCTGTCGATATGGGGAAGTTCAGTGATGCGGTTACCCAGCGTGTTGACGATGCTCTCACCCAAGGTCGCAAAGTGGTTCTTTGGGCCGACCAAGGTCGTAAGCGGGTAGAGATTGTTTCGGTGGACCGAGGCATGATGAAGGATGCTTCTGGTCAGAGGTGGGGAACGCTTGACCTGGCCATGTCGAAGGGCACAAGAGTAGAGATTGGTGGAGGTTCCGCCGCGCAGACTGCGCAGGCCGCCGTCGATACGGGCAACGTCATTCCATTCCCCGGAGCCCCATCCGACGCTGGCGTCGCCGCTTACGCTCCAAGGCCCGGCCCCGGCGAGGCCATCCCAGGCGCCGTTGGCCCGAACGTCGGAGAGGTGCTTGCGAAAGCCATTGTCTCGGCGGAGACGCGGGTCCGTGCCATCGCGGACAAGACGCTCCGCGGAGAACCCATCACCGCGTCTCAGGCTGCCGACGTGCTGGACTACCTGAAGAACATCGACCCAGCCCGGTCGGTCGAGTACGACCGGATACTCTCTCCGATTCTGACTGCCGAACGAGGAGCGCAGTCGGGAATCGTGGCTGCTCGACTCGATGCGAAGATTGCCCGACGTGCAGCGTCCTATGCCAATCGAGAAGTGAAGAAGGCGGGGACGGCGCTGGAGGGCGCCCAGGAGTCGGCGGCGGCACCGGCGCCGTTCTCGACCGTCCAGGGGTCGTCGGTCAGTTCGCGTCTCGCCACCCCCGAAGCGATGGCGCGTCGTGAGAACGCCGCATCGCTAGGCGACCTCGGCGCACGTCTCGACGAGGCGACGGACGCCACGAAACTCGGCTACGCTTCCATGCGGGACGAGCAGATACTTCGTGACGCATCCATCAACACGGGGAAGATAGACAACCTCGAAGTCTCCACGCAGATATCCGACACCATCCGGGCCAATCCCGATGGGTTCGCTGAGGCCACGCGGAGGGTGTCGCTTCCCGAAACGCTCGCCAAATCAGCCGACTACTTGGGCGTCGATATCGTGGAGCTTCAGAAGGAAATGGCTCGGCGCGGATTCACGGCTGGCGAGAACTCCGCGTTCCTCACGGCTGTCAACGGAACGATGGCGCGCCTCGGCAGCGAACTCCACGCGGCGTCTGGGATGGGCGAAGCGGCTTACGCCACAGCCGAGGCTCGGTTCCTGTCGTTCGCGCGCTCCGTGGGTGGGGCGAACAGCGAGGCGGGCCGCACGCTCAACGCTCTCCGTCTTCAGCGTCCTATGGCGTTCATCAACGCGCAGTACGCGCAGGACGTTACCAAGACTGCCGCAAAGGCTGTCGAGCGTGCGGCGAAAGAGGCAGAGAACGCGAACCTCAGCGGACGTTCGGCAGCCTATGCCGCCACGCGCGAGAAGGCGCTGCGCGACGCCACCGCGGCCTACGAGGCCGCCGTCCAGCGGGCGACGACTCTCGGCGAACAAGCACGGACGCTAGCAATCATCGCCGCCGACAAGGGTGGCCTCGGAGCGAACGTCCGAAAGTACATCGCCACCCTCGATCCCAACGACATCGACTCCATCATCGCTGCGATCAAGGCAACTGCCACCCCATCTCTTGGGGACAAGGTGGCCAGCACCCTCAACATCTTCAAGACGATGAAGTCCACGCTGGACTTTTCAGCACCCTTCCGGCAGGGACTCGTGCCGAGCATCGCCCATCCACTCAGCGCCGCGCGGGCTTTCAAGACGATGGCATCCGTGACGCTCAACGAGAAGCGGGCGAACCGGCTGCTCAACGAGATGCTGGTCGGGTCCGGTTCCGCGCGCCGTCGGGCGGCTGGGCTGGAAGTGACCGACTACCGAAGCGGCCCACTGAGCGGACGCGAGGAGGCGTTCATGTCGAACGCGCTCAACAACGTGCCAGTGCTCGGTGGGACGGTCCAGGCGACCAACCGTGCGTACACGATGTACCTCAACAAACTCCGGGTCGATGTCTTCGACAACGCCGTCGCAGCTTGGGACAGGGTTGGACTCGCCAATCGCCCCAACGAGGAGAAGGGCTTGGCGATGTTCGTCAACTGGGCGACCGGTCGTGGCGACCTGCCCGGCCAACTGAACCAAGCCGCCCCACTGCTGAACAGCCTCTTCTTCGCCCCGAGGTTCGCCATCTCTCGGCTGGAAACGCCGTTCGCTCCCATCGTCCTCGCAGCGAAGGGCCAGGGAGAAGCGGCGAAACTAGCCGCTGCCGACCTGACGAAGTTCGTGGGCGCCGGACTGTCTCTGCTCACACTCGCCAAGATGGGTGGATTCCAGGTCGAGGCCGACCCGCGTTCCAGCAGTTTCGGAAAGGTCGTCATTGGCCCGCACACCATCGACATCTGGGGCGGATTCCAGCAGAACGCCCGGTACACTGCTCAGTTCATCACGGGTCAGTCGAAGTCGTACGACGGTCGAGTCATCGACATGGGGACCGGGTTCGGCCAGTCCAACAGGTTTGACCTCGCCATCCGGTACCTCCGCGGGAAACTCG
>JANLGX010000452.1 GCA_024654005.1 Gemmatimonadaceae bacterium
CGAGGGCGGTTTCCCACGCAGGGGCATCGCCGGTCAAGTAGTTCCCGCTGAACCCGCTGGACGACACCCCGCTGCGGGAGCGGAATCCGAGGTTGAGCAAAGCCAGCGACATAACCAAATCGTCGTGTGCGTTCGTGCGCGCCGCGGCCGTCTGACGGCCGGTGGGCGAGCGCCCGTACACAAACGACTTCATCTCGCGCTTGAGGTCGTCCCAATCGTTGGGGAACATGAGTTTGCGGTGCTGGAGGTCGCCGGCGAGCGACTGGATAGCATCCATCTTGTTGTATCGCGCCGACGCGCCGCTGCTCCACTCCACAGGCACGATCATGCCTGGCCCAAGGTGCGAGCCGAGATCGCGGGCGGCTACGGCGCCGAGGCCGGTAGCGTCTACCCACGTTCGCGGGCGGCCGAAACGGGAGTGAATCTGAATGATGCGGTCGAACGTCGCGAGGGGGTCCATCTTGTTCCACCGCTCGCGGTAGATGGCCGTCCGCGTTATCGGGTCGCCCACCATCACCACGTTGAAGTCGTTATGGATAGCAAGGTCTACGGCCATGACGTACCGGCGGGCCGGGTCGTATTCCGGCTGGCGGGCCAGCAGCGCCGACTCGTAGCCCGTGAACACCAGTCCGGCGTCTTCAATCCACTCACCGCCGTAGAGGCGTCGGAACTCATTGGACGCCATGTGCTCTTTGGCGAACAGGATCCGGTCGATGTTCATCCACGGCGCCTCCCATGAGGCTACGGTGAATGAGTGGACGTGCTGGTCGAGCGGATCCTGTCCGGCCTCCCATAGCCCCTGGAACCACGTCTGGTCGATCACGGTGTCGGGCGTGCCGAAGATCAGGCAGTGCGCGTCGCGTACGTCGAGCGTCGGAAGGAACCGCTCCCACACGGCGTCTCCGATAGCCTGCGACTCGTCTACGCCCACCCACGAGAACGTGTTACCGACGACGTTGAACGCCTCCTCGGCGGACATCCACTTCAGTTTCGCGTTCAGTTTTCCGGCGAAGGGGTCGATGATGGTGAGTTCGTGCTTGTTCGAGTTGAGGTGGTAGGCGCCCTTGCCGAACACGCGTGTTAGGTTCTCGATGTAGCGGAACACCGACAGTTCGGCCTTCTCGTAGTTGGCGCCAAGGATGCCCACTTCCGGCGGCAGGTCCGGGCGGCGGTCTGTGTCGGAAGACGTGACGGTCATAGCCCGGTCGATGCCGTCTGAAAGCTCGTCCGTTTTCCCCGTCTGCCGTCCGGTGGTGCCGACGATGAACCGCTCGGTACGCCCGATGACGTGCGCCTCGGGGAAGTTCGGCCCGCCGGCGGCCCACTCGTTCGGCGTCCGGCCGAACAACGACCAGCGCACCTTCTGCTGGCGGGTGACATCAGGCACTATGCCTGCTCCAGCACTGCGCGCTTGCGCTCGGCCAGCATCTCCGGCGTCAGCCCCACGACCTCCAGCCCCACGAGAATGCGCTTGTCCTCGACGATGCGCAGCAGCTCCTCGGAGCGCAGGTTGACCTCGGTGGTCTTGTTCGCGGCGCCGACGAGCCTTTCGATCAGGAAGGTGAGCACTTTCGCGTCCGGGCGCCCCTCGACGACCAGCGTGTCAGAGTGCCCACACTCGGAACATTCGTGCTCAATCTTGCGGGTGGTATCCGTGGTGACGCGCCTGGCGGCCATCAGCAGCTCCTCTAGCGAGGTAACTGCATACTCACCTTCCGTACGCATCGCCGGCACCAGCCGCTCCAGCGTCTCCTGGTAGACGCGGCTGTGCTTGAAGGCGGTCTGCTTGCCGAGCGCGGCTGGGTCGTTCGCGTTCGCCGGCCTGCCGCTACCCTCAACCCAGCGCCCCGTGGAAGCGTCTACCACGACGGGCTTGCCGGGCTTCATTCCGGGGCCGGCTACTCGGTACTCACCCCCCGCGATCTTGTTCATCACGGCCTCCGCCAGTGCGGAGGTGTCGTGGGCGTCAAGCGGTGCAGTCGTCATTGTTCATGAGCGTACACACTTTCTCATTTTCTGTCAAGTGGCGGCATTGTATGCTTTCTCCGGTAGAATCCATACCATACAAATCCAGGAGCGACGGTGGCGTCCGTCGCTCCTGGATTTGTGCGGTATGGATTCTACCGGAGAAAACATACAATGCCGCCAAACTTGACAGAAAATGAGAAAGTGT
>JANLGX010000453.1 GCA_024654005.1 Gemmatimonadaceae bacterium
ATCACAGTGTCGAGAACATCGGAATCATCCTGCTCGGCATCGGGCTTGGTGGCTTGGGAACCGCGTATGGGCAGCCCGCCCTGGCGCTGCTCGGATACGCCGCCGCCGTGCTGCACACGTTCAATCACGCGCTGTTCAAGTCCTTGTTGTTCATGGCCGCCGGAGCAGTGTATCGAATGACAGAAACGCGAAACATCGAGGACCTCGGCGGGCTTGCCCGGCGCATGCCAGCGACGTTCATCATGTTTCTGATCGGGTCCATCGCGATCATCGGCCTGCCGCCGCTCAACGGGTTCGTGAGCGAATGGATGGTGTATCAGGGCTTGCTTGGTGCGGGTGGAAGGGACGGCGCTTTGCGACTCGCGGTTCTCGCGGTTCCCGTCCTGGCGTTGGCCGGTGGTCTCGCGCTCGCGTGTTTCGCCAAGGTGGCAGGGGTCATCTTCCTCGGACGTGCCAGAACCGAACGTGCCGTAGTGCCTGCCGATGTCGGCCGGGCCTATCTCATCCCGCAAGGTGTCCTGGCCGCGGCGTGCGTTCTCATTGGGCTGCTGCCCGCGGTGATGATCGCACCGGCGATTCACATCGGCGCGGTGATCGCCGGTAGTGCCGGGTCGGAGACGGCAGCGGCTGCCCTCGTACTGCCGGGCGCTGGGCAAGTCGCGCTTTATGCAGCCACGCTCGTTGCAATTCTCGGCGCAGTTGCCGGTGGGCGTGCGTGGCTCATGCGTCGCCGGCCGGTTCGATTCGGCTCCACGTGGAATTGCGGCTTCGACGCGCCTCCCTCGAGCATGCAGTATACGGCGTCATCGTTCGCCGCGCCGTTGCTATCGCTCTTCGGTCGCATGGCGGGCGTTGAGGAGCATCGTGGGGCGACCGTTTTTCATAGCGAGCCGCGGGATCTGATCCTCGATCGAGTGGTGGTCCGAATGTGGCGAACCGTGCATGGCACCGCGCTCCGCCTGCGCCCCCTGCAACACGGTCGCCTCCACATGTATCTGCTCTATCTGCTCGGGGGCGTCCTCGCGTGTCTCGCCTATCTGGTTCTGGCACCGTGAGTCGCGCGTGAACACGACGCTGTCGGCAGCGGCTGCGCTGGGGGTCGTCATCGTTCTCGCGCCGGGAGTGATCGGCGTGGCTGCGCGGACCAGGGCGGCGCTCACACATCGGCGGGGGACACCGGTCCTTCAGCTCTACTTCGACCTGTTCAAGTTGCTGCGGCGCGGCGCAGTCTTCAGCGACGCCACGACTTGGGTGTTTCGCTTTGCGCCCGTGGCCGTCGTCGTGACTGCGATTCTGGCGGCCCTCGTCGTTCCACTCGATGGGCGCGCGTCGCTGTTTCGCTTCGCCGGCGATCCCGTGGCGTTGGCGTACACGTTCGCGTTCGGTCGCTTCTTCCTCGTCCTGGCGGCACTCGATACCGGGTCGAGCTTCGAGGGCATGGGCGCCAGTCGCGAAGTGACGTTCGCTAGCCTGGTCGAGGTCGGACTGTTCCTTTCGTTCGCGACGCTGGCGGTTCTGACGCACGAGCTCTCGCTCTCCGGCATGCTCGAGGCGCCGCTAGCGCGTGCCTCCGCATCCGGCAGTGCGCCCGCCGTGGCAATGATCGCCGGAAGTTTTTTCGCGCTCCTCCTCGCTGAATGCGCGCGGGTCCCGGTGGATGATCCGGCGACGCATCTCGAGCTCACTATGATCCACGAGGTCATGGTGTTGGATCACAGCGGACCGGACCTCGCGTTGATCCTGTACGCGGGGGCACTCAAGCTGTCGGTTCTCGGAGCGGTCGTGATCTCGGTGCTCGTCCCCCGCGCGAATCTTCCGCCGGCAGTCGCGATCGCCGTGCTTGCAGGCGGGTTGCTCCTGGTTGGCGTCGGAGTCGGGATCGTCGAGGCTTCGATGGCGAGATTGCGTCTGCCGAAGGTGCCGCTGTATCTCGCGGGCGCTTCGGCATTGGCGCTATTCAGCCTGATTCTCGCGCTCTGGAGTGCTGCTTGACGCCCTCGACGATGCAGTTACTGCTGTTGCTCGTCGTGGTGACCGACTTCGCCGTGCTCGGGACCTCGCGGCTGAGCGCATGCATTCGGTGGATGGCGGTGCAGGGAGCAATTCTCGGATTGCTACCGCTCGCCTACGGCGGTGCGATCACCGCGCACGCCTACGGGTTGGCCGCCGGAACGATATTGGTGAAGGCGGTTTTGCTGCCCTGGTTCCTGAAATGGGCGATTCGGGAAGCGGCGATCCGCCGTGAGGTCGAGCCCCGCGTCGGCTACATGGCATCGATGCTGTTCGGTGCGGCGGCATTGGGAGCAGCATTCGGCATTGCGAGCACGACGCGCGCGTTTCCCCGGCACGACCTCATCGTTCCCGTGGCGCTCGTCACCGTGATGATCGGGCTCGTCGTCCTCATCACGCGTACGAAAGCGATCACCCAGGTCGTCGGCTACATCATGCTGGAAAATGGCGTGTACCTGTTTGGGCTGACGCTGTCGCGCCGCGTGCCGTTCCTCGTCGAAGTGGGCGTTCTGCTCGACGTCTTCGTCGGCATTTTCATCATGGGGATCGTCGTCTTCCACATCAACAGGGAATTCGACTCGATCTCGGCCGCAAACCTCAGCGAACTGCGTGAAGCGTGAGGCGGGCGCAATGATGGAACTGCTGCTCGTTCTCGTGCCGCTCCTGGCTGCGGCGCTCGCGTATCTGTTTCGGGGAGCTCGAGCCCGGGCAGCGGTGCTCGTTGGAACGGCTGCCGCACACACCGTCGGCGTGGGCAGTTTCTGGGTGCGTCCCATCGCGACCCGGTCCGCCTCGTGGCTCATGGCGGATGACCTTGGCCTTTTGGTCCTGAGCGTGGTCAGCGTGCTGTTCCTCGTGGTGTCGTTCTACGCCGCCGCCTACATGCGCGCCGAGACCCCGAGGGGCGGCCGTGCGTTCGTCTCATGCCTGCTCGCGTTTCTCGCCGCGACCTCGCTCGTCGCGGTGAGCCAGCACTTGGCGCTCCTCTGGGTCGGAATGGAAGCGACGACGCTGGCCATCGCTCCGCTCATCTATTCGCGCAACGACCGGCGGTCGCTCGAAGCCGTGTGGAAATATCTCATGCTGTCGTCGGTCGGGATCGCGTTGGCGCTGCTCGCCGTCTTTTTTCTCGCGGCGGCGCAACTGGGCGACGAAGGCTCGCGGGCGCTACTCGTGCCGGATCTGATCGGGCGCGCGGATCGCCTCGACCCGCGGTGGCTCCGCGCCGCGTACGTGTTCGCCCTCGTCGGGTTCGGAACGAAGATGGGATTGGCGCCGCTGCATTCGTGGAAGCCGGATACGTACGGCGAGGCGCCGAGTCTCGTCGGCGGGCTGATGGCCGGAGCGCTCACGACGTGCGCGTTCCTCGCCCTCGCCCGATTCACGCAGGTCGTGACCGCCGCCGGTCTGCAGAGTTTCGCGCGCCCGCTGCTGATCGCGGCGGGACTGTTCTCCTTGTTGGTCGCGACGGCCTTCATCGTCGGTCAGTCCGATATCAAGCGCCTGCTCGCGTACTCGAGCGTGGAGCACATGGGCCTCCTGGTGATTGGATTGGGGGTGGGCGGCGTAGGGGCATACGGCTCGGTGCTGCATCTGATCAACAATGGCCTCGTGAAAGGGATGCTGTTTCTCGTCGTCGGCAATCTCGTGTTGGCTGCCGGGACATCGGTGGTCGCCGACATGCGCGGCATGCAACGAACGCGGCCCATCTCCGGCTGGCTCTTGCTGGTCGGCTTGTTCGCCGTGACCGGCTCGCCGCCATTCGGGCTGTTCCTCAGCGAATTTTCGATCATCGCCGGCGCGGTGCACGAGCATCACCCCTGGGTTGCGGCCGCGACGGTGGCGATGCTGGCGATCATTTTCGCAGGCATCGCCGGGATGATCGTGGAAGTTCTGTACGGCGAGCCGTCGTCCATGGCGCCCGACGCAGAGCCGCGGGAACGGGCGCCGTATGTGCTTGGTCCCGCCGTCCTCGCGGGCCTGGTGCTGCTGCTCGGCGTGTACATCCCGGGTCCCCTCCGGGCGGTCATTGGCCGGGCGGCCGGCTCGCTCGGCGGGACGACGCCGTGATGGAATTGCCTGTCGTGCGCATGCGCAACCGTCGCAGCGTTCCCCTCGCTGACGTTCCCGTTCTTCCGGTGACCGAAACGGGCGTCGTCCTCGAAACGGCCGTCGCCACGGGTTGGCGCATCGTGTCGTTGTTTGGCCTGCCGGAAGGAGCGGATGAGCTGCGACTAATCGCGGTGCTGGGCCACGACGCGGCCGGGCAACTCGCCGCGCTCAGCACACTTGTTGGCAGGCGGTACCCCGCGCTGACGACGCGCTGCCGGCAGGCGGCCCGGTTCGAGTGCGAGATCGCGGAGCAATGCGGAGCCACGCCCGAAGGCCATCCCCGGCTGCAGCCGCTCCGCCGCCATTCACCGGATCACGCGCCCTCGCGCTGGAGCCAAGCGCCGAGCGATGCGGCGTCGTACCGCTTCGCGAGGATCACCGGCGGCGAGGTGCACGAGGTGGGCGTCGGGCCAGTACACGCCGGTATCATCGAGCCCGGGCATTTTCGAATGCAGGCGCACGGTGAGGAGGTACTCGCGCTGGATATCATGTTGGGATACCAACACCGCGGCGTCGAGCGGTTGCTCGAGTCGTTGGATCGAGCCCGCGCGATCTACGTCGGTGAATCCATCGCCGGGGACAGCGTCATCGCGCACGCGAGTGCGTATTGTGGCGCGCTGGAGGCGCTCGCGCGGAGCCACAAGAGCGGGCGTGCTCAGACGATCCGCGGCATCGCGCTCGAGCTGGAGCGGCTGGCGAATCACATCGGGGACCTCGGCGCCATGTCGGGCGACGTCGCCTATCAGCCGGCGGCCGCTTATTTCGGCCGGATGCGAGGCGAGTGCCTGAACCTTCTCATGACGATCTCCGGCAACCGATATGGTCGCGGCCTGATCCGTCCGGGGGGTGTCGGCTTCGACATCGATGAGGCTCTGGCGCAAGAGATCGAACGCCGGGTCCGCCACCTCGAGACCGAGCTGCGGCAGGTCGCTGACCTGTTCTTTGGAACGGCGTCGGTGCAATCGCGATTGGAAGGTGTAGGCATCGTCTCGAGAGACGCGTGTCTCGAACGCGGTTTCGTCGGTCCCGTCGCGCGGGCGTGTGGCGTCGCGCGCGACGTGCGTCACGATCATCCGTATGGCGTGTTCAGGTACGTGCAGGTGCCCGTCGCCACGGCGTGGGCAGGCGACGTCTATTCGCGCGCGCTCGTTCGCCGGCTGGAGATCCAACGGTCCATCGAGTTCGTCGCGGAGCAGGTACGCGCGATTCCGAAAGGCGACCTGCGCGCGCCATGCGATGGGCTCGTACCCGGGGAGCTCGTCGTCGCTCTGGAAGAAGGATGGCGCGGCGAGGTCGTTCACGTGGCCCTTACGGACGACGGCGGCCGTATTCGCCGGCACAAGGTCGTCGATCCATCCTTTCACAACTGGCCGGCGCTCGCGGCGGCGATGCCGGGCAATCAGATCTCCGACTTTCCGCTCTGTAACAAGAGCTTCAATCTCTCGTACGCCGGCCATGATCTCTGACCCGACCCGGGCGCGCTCCCGAATAGCGATGCAGCACCGGCGAGCGACTCGTGTTTGAATTCTGGCGCGCATTGCTCAAGCAGCGGCGCCAAACCTCGCCGTTCCCGTCGGGAGAGACGCCATTTCCCGAACGCTTCAGGGGCAGGCCGGTCGTGGGCTGTGCCGGAGACTCCTCCAAGGTCGATGCTTTCGCGGCTCACGCCCCAACGGGATCAATTCGGCGCGGCCCGCAGGGGCTGCCCGTTCTCGACCTTGGAGCATGTCTGTTTTCGCCGGAGGAGGCCGTCGAGAGCGATGGCTGTCGTTCAGCTTATACGAGCTCCATCCGGATGGCGACCAGAACGCGCGAGCAGCTCATCACGCCGAGCGGGGAGGTCGAGCTTGCGCAAGCGCTGGACCAACCGATGCGCCGCCTGCTCGGTCGGTCGCTGCGACTGCGGTCGGTCGTCGCCGGGAGCTGCGGCGGCTGCGAGTCGGAGCTGTTCGCCCTGTCGAACGTCGTGTTCGACATGGCGCGATTCGGAGTGGAGTTCGTCGCGTCGCCGCGGCATGCGGATGGAATCGTGATCACCGGCGTCGTGAACCGGAACATGGTCGAGGCGCTCGAGCGAACCTACGCCGCGGTTCCTGACCCGCGGATCGTCATTGCCGTTGGCGCCTGCGCGGCAAGCGGCGGCCCCTTTCGTGACAGCGACGCGATCGCTGGCATCCCCGCGTCGATTCCCGTGGATCTCTGGATTCCTGGTTGCCCTCCCCACCCGCTGACGGTCCTCGATGGCCTGTTGCGCCTGCTCGGCCGGCTGGATGGTCGGCATCCGGCGGCAGCGCCAGGTTAGCCGGCGCGGCGCGCAAACGTACGCCAATCTCGTATTGAACGCTGGACCAATAAGGAGACAGCATGCCAGGTTCCAAAGCTTCCGAGGAGGCCCGCCGCAAGCAGATCCTGCGCGCCGCCTACGACGTGGCGTCGCGCAAGGGGCTCGCCGGTCTCACGGTCAGGCACGTCGCGGCGAAGGCCGATCTGAGCACAGGGCTCGTCCTTTTTCACTTCAAGAGCAAAGAGCATCTGGTGATCGCATTGCTGGACTACGTACTCGAGACGACGACCGTCCTCCATCTCACGGAGGATATCGCCTCAATCCCGTCGCCGCTGGATCGGCTGCTGGCGCTGCTGGTACGCGAGATGAATCGCCTTTCGGCCGAACCGCGACGGATTCGGTTGTTCTTCGATTTCTGGGCACAGGGCTTCACCCATCCGCTGATCCGCGTGCGGATGCAAGCGGAGATCGACCGGTATCGTGAGGCCTTCCGGCCGATAGCGGCCGAAGTGTTGGCAGCGGAACCCGATCGATTCTCCCACGTTACGGCGGAAGGACTCGCCGCCGTGGCCGTGGGCTTCATCAAGGGCTGCGCGGTGCAGTCCATGATCGATCCGAAGAATTTCGACTTCGATGAATATCTGTCCGCCATGCAAGGCCTCGTGGGCCAGCTCGCTCCGGGTGCGGCCGTCTGACGGATGCCATGCCGTGAGCGCCGGGTCAAGGCAGGGAAGGTGGGCGTGCAAATCCCGCCGTCGGAGTGAGATCGCGTCAGAGATCCATCACCATCCGCACGTCGGGATCGATCGCCGCGCCTCCCCCACCGCGTGTAAGCCATGACACTGTGAAAAACACGAGGAACGAGAGCACGAGCGCCAAGCCCGACACGCTCACTCCCGCAGGGAAGGAGTACGCCTTGAAGTACGCCAGCGTCTCGAACACCAACGTGATCGTGAGACCCGTGCCGATGGAAGCGATGGCGCCCTCGCGAGTCGCGCCGGGCCAGTTGAGCCCGATCGCGAGCGACGGCACGAGCGTGGACGCGAACAGGCCCCAGCCGAAGATCCCGAGGAACGCGACCAGCGTCCCGGACAGCTGCGCGAGCAGCGCGGCGAGAACTGAGATCACCACCGTTGACACTCGCCCCCACAGCAGCTCGTTCTTCACCGTGCGTCCGAGCGCCTTCGGCAGGTCGTGCGTGACCGCCGCGGCGCCAATGCTCATGAACGAGTTGACGGTGCTCATGATCGCCGCGGCCACGCCGGAGAACACCAGCGCCGCGAGCAAGACAGGAGTGAAGCGGAGCAGAAACAGCGGCGTCGCGTCGTCGGCTCTCGCCAGCGGTGGGACCTGCCCCTGTACGACCAGCGACTTCATCGCCACGCCGACGGCGAAATACAGCAGCAGCGTCATGATCAGCGCCGCGGACATCAGCAGCGGATACCACTTGAGCTGCCGCGCATCGCGCAGCATGTAGAACTTGTGCACCACGTGCGGCTGCGCGAGCGAGCCGAGCCCGAACACGAAGAAGAGCGACAGCGCGGCCATCGGAGTGAGCTTGCCCCACGGACCGAAAAACTCCGGGTCCGCCGCGCTCACGGTGCGCGCGATGCCCGCGAGCCCTTCGCCGCCCCCGCCGGCCTGCATCGCGAACAGGAACACGAGAACCGAGGCGAGCGCCATCAGCGTCCCCTGAAACACGTCGGTGTACACGCCGGCCAGAATTCCTCCCGCAACCGAGTACCCCAGCGTGATCGCCATCCCCAGCCAGATGCCGGTCGCGAGGCCGACGCCGAACACCGCGTCGATCACGAGACCGAGCGCGAGAATGTTCG
>JANLGX010000465.1 GCA_024654005.1 Gemmatimonadaceae bacterium
CGAGGCCCGTCTCGTCCACCACGTCCGCGAGCCTGATATCATCGACCCACAGCTCGAGAGTATCGCCCGGAGCGAGGGCGGCGGGAGCCGGCCGATCGCTCCGGGCGATACTCTCGAGCTGTGGGTCGATGATATCAGGCTCGCGGACGTGGTGGACGAGACGGGCCTCGCCGGCCAGTTCGCCGCGTCGATCGTGGCGAGCGATTTCGGCGACGTGCGGCTGAGCTTCAGCCGCCGCGATCCGCATTTCCGCCAGCTCGCGGAGCAGCCGGAGTATCTCGGCGACAACGCCGTGGACATCAGCGCGGCGTTCCGGCTCGAGAAGCTGCTGCCCCGCTCGCTGGGGCTGTCGATTCCGGTCACGTTGAGCTACACCTCGGCGGCCACTGATCCCTTGTTCCTGTCGCAGTCCGACATCCAGGCGGAAGCCGTGGACGGGCTGCGCGCGCCGCGGTCGGCGGCCGCGTCGTACACGGTGAGCGTCCGGCGCACAGTGCCGCTCGAGGGGGGCGCGCTCGCGCCGCTGCTGAACAACCTGGTGCTCAACAGCAGCTACACGTCCGCGACCGCGCGCAGCGAGTTCCAGGAGGGAGGCGCGCGCAACTTCATGCTCGGCGCGGAATTCAACCTGACTCGCGCGCTCGCGCCCAACGTCTCGCGCTGGTCGCCGGTGGAGCTGCTCCTGTCGAGCGTGTACCGGAAGGGGAGCGACGAGCGCTTCTCCTTCTTCCGCCCCGCTTCGACTCCGGGCGAGCAGCCGAGTCCGGTGAGCGGATTGTCGCGCACCTGGCGGAACGGCGCGGTGCTCGCGTTCAAGCCGATGGAGACGCTGCGCGCCCGCGTCGACCTCAGCTCGGTGCGCGATCTGCGCGATTACGATCCCGCCACCCCGCTGGGCATCATCGCCGAGTCGGAGGGGCAATCGCTTGCGGGTGTCGACGCTGGACTGGAGCGGGAGCGCGCGATCCAGAGCTCGATCAACTTCGCGCCAGTGGTGCGGCCGTGGCTCAGGCCGCGGCTCGACTTTGCCAGCACGTACCACATGATCCGCGATCCCAACGCGCTGTTCTTCACGGACAGGCTGCTGCCCGACGGCGGCGAGCGCCAGGCGCGCCTGCCGCGGCGGCTCGCCAACTCCCAGATCTTGAACGGCGGGCTGTCGATCGATCTGCCGGGCGCTCTGGCGTTCCTCGGCGATTCCTCGCTGTGGCTGCGGCGCGCATTGCGGGGACTGCGCCCCTTCGAGGTCGCGCTCAACCGCAACGTCGTGTCGGTGTTCGAGGGTACGGCGATCGATCCGCCGCTTTCGTATCAGTTCGCGCTCGGCGGGGCCGGCCGGTTCCTGAACGTGAAGGGAAGCCAGGCCACGAGCGCGGCTGTCACGAACCATCTCTCCATCGGCAACAGCTGGCAGCTGCCGCTGGGCGCGCGATTGACTAGCCGGTACCAGCAGCACACGATGCGCCATTGGATCCGGCGGCTGGAGGGCGGCGCGACGACCACCGACGGGACCCAGGTCGTATTCCCGGACGTCGGCATACAGTGGAACGGCAGGCCGCGTGGCCTGTCGTGGCTGTGGTCCAACGTCGGGTTCAGCGCGCGCGCGCAGGAGACCGACCAGCGATTCGGCACGCCCGACCCGGAGTCGGCGGGAGCCGACGACCGCAGCAGCACCCGCTTCAGGAGCTATCCGATCAATCTGTCGCTGAGCTGGGCGCTGGTGCCGGGGCTGGCCACGAGCGGCGGGTTCAGCCGCGTGCGGCGGGCCGAGTCGAAGCCGGGCGTGAACAGCCGGTCGCGCAACACCGACTACAACGTCGACGTCGGCGTCCCGTTCCGCCTGCCGGCCGGAGAGGGAAAACACCGCGACGTGCGCACGCGCTTCAGCTATCAGAGCGGCCAGGGATCCAGCTTCGTCATCAATCCGCTGGCGCTGAACCACACCAGCCGTCTGTTCGAGAGCGGCCGGCGCGCGCTGACGCTCAGCGCGGACACGGACGTGGGCGAGAACCTAGCGTCCAGCTTCCTCATCTCGCGCGTGGCCAGCTTTGACCGCAACTTCAACCGCGAGATCACGCAGACGGTGCTCAGCGCGGTCCTGCATCTGCAATTCTTCGGCGGAGACATGAAGTGACAAACTGGCCCGCGCTGGCTCTCGCGTGTTCGCTGCTCGCCTGCGACAAGGAAGCGTCGCGCCGGCCCACCGGCTACAGCGGCGAGTCGGCGCTGCGGCACGCCACGACGCTCATGGCGTTCGGGCCGAGAATTCCCGGCACGGACGGGTGGCGGCAGTCGGGCGACTGGATCGTGGCGCGGATGCGCGAGTCGGCCGACACGGTGTTCACGCAGGAATGGACGCACACGCTTGCGACGGGCGCGCGGATCCCGCAGCGCAACATCATCGCGCGATTCAGGCCGGAGGCGGCGGAGCGCGTGCTGTACGTCACGCACTGGGACACGCGGCCACAGTCCGACCGTGCCGGCACGGCGGCGGAGCGCGCGCTACCGGTGCCCGGCGCGAACGACAACGCGTCGGGTGTGGGACTGTTGATCGCGCTGGGCGAGCTCCTCAAGTCCACGCCGCCGGCGGTGGGCGTCGACTTTCTGTTCGTCGATGGCGAGGACTGGGGCAACTTCGACAGCATGACCGACGTGCTGATCGGGTCCAGCTACTTCGCGCGCAACATTCCCTGGCCCAACTACCGGCCGCTGTTCGGCGTGGTGTGGGACATGATCGGCGACCGCGATCTCCAGATTTACCAGGAGATCCATTCTGTGCGGCAGGCGCCGGAAGTGGTGCAGCGCGTGTGGTCGGTCGCGGCGGACCTGGGGTATTCCGGCGTCTTCATTCCCGAGCAGAAGACGCCGATCACGGACGACCACCTGCCGCTGCTGCGCGCGGGGCTGCGCGTGATCGACGTGATCGACATCGATTTCCCGGACCATCACAAGCCGAGCGACACGATCGACAAGATCTCGGCGGAATCGCTGCAGAAAGTGGGGGATGTCGCCGCTGCGTTGGTGCTTCCCGCGCGTGATTGAGGGTCCAGGTAAGGGCAACCGGAATCCAGGCCGTGAGCTTTGAGCCGTTAGCTGTCAGCCATCAGGCAACTGACATATCGGACGTATCGATCCGTTTGCCGTGAAATCCCAGGAACGTCCGAATCGCAGTTGCTGATTGCTGAGCGCTAACGGCTCACTGCTCACGGCCTGGATTCCGCCAGTCGAATTCTCGTAACCGCGCAGCGCCTTTTTGCCGGCCCCCGCACGAAAACTGTTCTTCCACCAACCGATGGATGTCCCCAAGCCATAGCCGGCCCGCTATCGGTTTGTCGTGGCCACTCCCGCTGAGCGCAAAGCCCTGCTGTTTCTTGCCGCCGTGGTGTCGCTCGGCGCCGGGGTTCGCGCCGTTCGCGCCGTCTCGCGGGATGCGGCGGCTGATCCCGCGGCGACCGCGGCGCTGAGCGACCAGCTCCGCAGAGTCGATTCCGCCCGCGCTGCCTCCAAGGCCGGGACGCGAGGCAGGTCGCCCCGGAAGAAGCCGAGCGCGTCGATCGGGCTGGTGGACCTGGACACGTCATCGGTGGCGCTCATCGAGACGCTGAACGGAATCGGCCCGGCGCTGGCCAAACGGATCGTCGCCGACCGCGACTCGTCCGGTCCGTTCGGCTCGCTGGCCGGCCTGAGCCGGGTCAAGGGCATCGGACCGGCGCTATCCGCGAAGCTCGCTCCGCAGGTGACGTTTTCGCGCCTCCCGCGTCCTCGAAATGCGGTCGTTGCCCCGCGCCCAGTGCGGCGAGAGGCCCCCAGAAAAGCCCGGCGCACCCGCGATTTTCCTTGACACGTTTTCCGCAGGCAACGACCTTCCGCAGCCGGAGCGTTTCCGCGCGGAAGTCTTTCTCATGAGCGCACATGGCGGCACCCGCAGCTGTTAAGAACGAGCGAATCGGAGACCTGCTGGTCAGCGAAGGGCTGATCACTCAGGAGCAGCTCACGCGCGCCATTCAGGAGCAGCAGCAGAACGGCACCCGCATAGGCTACAATCTCATCAAGCTCGGAATCATCAAGGAGACGGACCTCACCCGTTTCCTCGCGCGGCGGTACCGAATGCCGGCGGTCGACCTCAAGAACTTCGAGGTGGACCTGAAGGTCGCCAAGCTCGTCCCGCCAGAGCTGTCGATCAAGCACCAGCTGCTCGCGCTCAAGCGGGAGGGACGCACCCTCACCGTCGCGGTGACCGATCCGTCGCAGCTCGGCGTGCTCGACGACCTGAAGTTCATCACCGGGTACGAGATATTCCCCGTCGTCGGCGGTGAGTTCACGCTCCGCGGCATTCTCGAGAAGAACTTCGAGTCCACCGACGCGCAGATGGAGTCGCTGCTGCACGACATCGGTGATCTCGACCTCGACGACATCGAGGTGCTCGAGGAGCAGGAAGAGGACATGTCGGCGTCGGCGCTGGCCGTCGCGATCGACCAGGCGCCCGTCGTCAAGCTCATCAACGCCATCCTCACCGACGCCGTGCGCCGCGGCGCCTCCGACATCCACTTCGAGTGCTTCGAGCACGAACTGAGGGTGCGCTATCGCGTCGACGGCGCGCTGTTCGAAGTGATGAAGCCGCCGCCGAAGCTCAAGGCCGCGCTGATCTCGCGCTTCAAGATCATGGCTTCACTGAACATCGCCGAGCGGCGCGTCCCGCAGGACGGCCGCATCAAGCTCAAGATCGGCAACCGGGTCATCGACTTCCGCGTCTCGACGCTGCCCACGCTCTTCGGCGAGAAGGTGGTGCTGCGTATTCTCGACAAGGGCAACCTGACGCTCGACCTGGAGAAGTTCGGCATCGAGCCGCGGTCCGAGGAGCAGCTGATGGACGCGATCTCGAACCCGTACGGCATGGTGCTGGTCACCGGCCCCACGGGCTCGGGAAAGACGACGACGCTCTACTCCGCGCTGTCGAAGATCAACAACATCGACGTCAACATCATGACAGCCGAGGACCCGGTCGAGTACAATCTGTTCGGCATCAACCAGGTGCAGGTGCGCTCGGAGATCGGGCTCGACTTCGCCGCGGCGCTGCGCGCCTTCCTCCGGCAGGATCCGAACATCATCATGGTCGGTGAGGTCCGCGACCTCGAGACGGGCGGCATCGCCATCAAGGCCGCCCTGACCGGCCACCTCGTGCTCTCGACGCTGCACACCAACTCCGCGCCCGAGACGATTACGCGTCTGCTGGACATGGGACTCGAGCCGTTCAACGTCGCTTCGGCGCTGAACCTGGTGCTCGCGCAGCGGCTCGTGCGGAAGATCTGCTCGCGCTGCAAGGAGAAATACGAGCCCGACGACATCGAGCTCGGGACCGCGAAGGTGGAGCGGAAAACGACGCTGCGGGAGCTGCGCTTCACGCAGGACTCGCTGAACGGGGCGCGGCCGAACGCCACGCCGGAAGCCGCGCCGTACTGGGCCAAGATCAATCTCGACTCGAGGATCGGCGACGTGCCGTTCTTCCGCGGCAAGGGATGCGACGAGTGCCAGGGGAGCGGCTTCAAGGGGCGGCAGGGGCTGTACGAGGTGATGTACATGACCCCGGCGCTGCGGCGGCACATTCTGCTGAACGAAGGAGCGGCCGAGCTGCAGAACGCTGCGATCAACGACGGCATGCTCACGTTGCGCATGGACGGCTGGCTCAAGGTGATGAAGGGAATCACATCGATCGATCAGGTGATTCGCGAGACGAGCGCCACGTGACCCAACTTTTACCAGGCATCTAGATGACCGGACCGAATCCGACGTTCACTCCGTCAGCCGCGTCAGCCGCGTCGGCCGCGGCCGGCTCGGCGCCGCTCGCGACCGGAGTCAACCTGCGGCAGCTGCTCGACGAGATGACGGAGCGCGGCGCTTCCGATCTGCACGTCGTCGCCGGCGAGCGGCCCAAGCTCAGGATCGACGGCGAGATCGTGAACTCGAACATCGATTACGCGCTCGCCCCGAAAGACACCCTCCAGCTCGCCTACTCGGTCCTGACGGAGAACCAGAAGAAGCGGTTCGAGCAGGAGGACGAGCTCGACTTCTCGTTCGGCATCGCCAACCTCGCGCGCTTCCGCGGGAACTGCTTCAAGCAGCGCGGGTGCGTGTCGATGGTGATCCGGCAGATCCCGTTCACCATCCAGACCTTCGACGAGCTCGGCCTTCCCGCGGTGATAGCGAAGATGGCGGAGAAGCCCCGCGGTCTCGTGCTCGTCACCGGCCCGACTGGCTCCGGCAAGTCCACGACGCTGGCGGCGATGATCGACAAGATCAACCGCGAGCGCCGGGCGCACATCATCACCGTGGAAGATCCGATCGAGTTCATCCACAAGCACCAGCTGTCGATCATCAACCAGCGCGAGATCGGGACCGACACCAAGTCGTTCGCCAGCGCGCTGAAGTACGCGTTGCGCGAGGATCCGGACGTGCTCCTGATCGGCGAGATGCGGGACCTGGAGACGATCCAGGCGGCGCTGACCATCGCCGAGACCGGCCACCTGGCGTTCGCGACGCTGCACACGAACTCCGCGGCGGAGGCGATCAACCGCATCATCGACGTCTTCCCGTCGCACCAGCAGGCGCAGGTGCGGGCGCAGCTGGCGTTCGTGCTGGAGGGCGTGATCACGCAGACGCTGCTCCCGAAGGCGCAGGGACGCGGGCGCGTGATGGCCGCCGAGCTGCTGGTGGTGACGCCGGCGATCCGCGCGCTGATCCGCGACGACAAGGTGCACCAGATCTACTCCGCGATGCAGTCGGGGAAGAAGTTCGGAATGCAGACGCTGAACGATGCGCTGTACAGCCTGTACATGAGCCGGCAGGTCGCGGTGGAGGAGTGCCTCCGCGTGACCAGCGACCAGACCGAGTTCCTGCGGATGATCGGGCTCACGCCCGAGGAAGTCGCCGAAGGGAAGACGACGCCGTCGACGCCGCGCCCGGTCGCGGCCGGCGCGGGGAGGAGATAAGCCATGCCCATCTTCACCTATACCGCGCGGGCGACCAACGGCGATCTCAAGACGGCGACGATCGAGGCCGCGTCGCGCGACGCGGTCATCGCGCAGCTCCGCAAGATGCGGCTCGCCGTCGTCAAGATCGACGAGAACGCGCAGAAGTCGACCAAGAAGGGCTCCGTCAAGATCCGCGACATCGTCGTCTTCACCCGGCAGTTCTCGACGATGGTAAACGCCGGACTGCCGCTGGTGCAGGCGCTCGACATTCTCGCCAAGCAGACGGAGAACAAGACGCTGTCCAGCATCACGCGCCAGGTCATGTTCGACGTGGAATCGGGCTACACACTGGCCGACTCCATGGCGAAGCATCCGCGCGCGTTCACGACGCTATACACGAACATGGTCGCGGCGGGCGAGGCGGGCGGTATTCTCGACGTCATCCTGAACCGGCTGGCGGCGTTCCTCGAGAAGAACGACAAGCTCATCAGAAAGGTGAAGGGCGCGATGATCTACCCTTCGTCGATCCTCGCGGTCGCGGTCGGAGCGATCGCGATCCTGCTCATCTTCGTCATTCCGACGTTCGAGGACATGTTCGCGTCGGTCGGCGTACCGCTGCCGTTTCCCACGCGTATCGTGATCGGGATGTCCAAGGGCCTGCAGAGCTACTGGTGGGCGATCATCGGGTTCTTCGTCGGCGCGTACTTCATGCTGAAGCGGTACTACGCGAGCCCCAACGGCAAGCTCGCCATCGACAAGCTGCTGCTCAAGCTGCCCATCCTCGGCGACGTGCTGCGCAAGTCGTCGGTGTCGCGCTTCACGCGCACGCTGGGCACGCTGATCGCGTCGGGCGTGAGCATCCTCGAGGGCCTCGAGATCACCGCCCGCACGGCGGGCAACCGGGTGGTGCAGGACGCGATCATGGCGTCACGCGCGTCGATCGCGGGCGGCGAGACGATTGCCGCGCCGCTCTCCAAGTCGGGCGTGTTCCCGCCGATGGTGATCTCCATGATCTCGGTCGGTGAATCCACGGGCGGTCTGGACGAGATGCTGTCCAAGATCGCCGACTTCTACGACGACGAGGTCGACGCGGCGGTCGGCGGGCTGCTCTCGCTGCTCGAGCCGGTAATGATCGTGTTCCTCGGCATCGCGGTCGGCGGAATGATCATGGCGATGTACCTGCCGATCTTCGATATGGTCAACGCGGTCCAATAGCTCCTGGCGAGGCGACAAGGGATCCGTAACCGCCGGTGGTCTCGCATCCACGCAAGAAGGCTGCGGATAGCTCCGGAGCAGCAACCTTCCTATTCGCGCCCGCGCCGGTTTATCTCACTTCTGGCACTCTGTCTTCTGGCTTCTCATTTCTTGG
>JANLGX010000466.1 GCA_024654005.1 Gemmatimonadaceae bacterium
CTATTCGTATTTGGACTATACGCCCCGCCTGTTCTGCGGCATCGAAGCCGCCCCGAATCTGCGAAAACATGGACGCCGCTTGGCCCTGGCCTGGTCTCGCCACTGTCCCTGACCAGTGCTTGCTGCCTGAGCCAACCGACGCGGGCGCACACACTGCTCAGTGGGTAGCCCGTCAGATCCGCGAGTTCGTGCAGCGTCCGGCCGCGAACTCGAATCAGTAAATAGATTTCCCAAGCCTGTGACCCCGCTCGTGGCATTGCCGCGCGCGCCCCGGCCTCACTCGTGCGCGAGGAGGCTCTGAACGGCAAGCCCGGCTGCTGCGTGTCTAACCAGGGCATCTACATCGTCCCTTCTGGTTTCCGGCGCAGTTTGGCAATCAAATCGACCAGTTCGCGCCGGTTCTTCTGTAGTGGCTTCAAGAGGGCGAGTCGCCTCTCGACTGCACGTAGTTCCTGTTCCGCAACGGCTAAATGGAACATCCGCACCGCCTCAACGCAGCCCGCCTCGTCGGCATCTATTTCGAGCGTGGCGCCGCCGATTGTTTCTTTCAACTTCGGCATCTACTGCGCTCCTTCTGGGGCCGCGGGTGAGGCGGCAATTTTAAGAAGGTCTTGCGCGAGGAGCGGATACTCAGCCTTACAACTCTCCGCATACGCCAGCAGCGCCGGGCCTGCGTGCTTGTCGTGCGTCACATCGAGCACGAAGTAGTCGCAGTGTTCGTGCTTGCCGCCTGGGCCTGATTGCCCATCGGTGCGTTCGATGTTCTTGAACTTGTTGTATAACCCACGAGTTGAGTCTCCCATCTACGTCTCCTTCTTCTCCGGTGGGGCGTCGGCTAGGGCGAGAATGGCATCAAGTTCTCGCGCTGCGGCTTTCGAGCCAGCCACAAATCCGGCTCCAAAATGCGGACTATGCGTGCCCGCGCCATTTGCTAGCTCACAGGCTAACTTCAGCTTCGTCAGCGCCTCGCGCATCTGCTGGAGCTGAGATTCGGCGGCTTCCAACTTCTCGATAATCGCCACCTCCGGTCGCTTCGGACAGGTGAGGATGTGGTCGATTTGTCGCTGCCGGCCAGCGTCAGTCCATCGGGCCTCTGCGCTCTCGTAGGTCTCGACGTGCCCGCAGTACGAGCAGACGAGCTTGGCTGCGTCGGCTTCCAGCGACTTCACGCGGGCTTCGGCCTCGGTGAGCTGCTGACGGGCCTCGGTGAGTGCCGTTTCAAGTTCTCGCTCGCGAGCCACGCAATCAGCGTGCTCAGACGTGCCCAATTCTTTCAGCATCTCCCGAATTCGCTGACGTGTCGCTGCGTCAGACTCTCTCATCGAATCGCTCATGGCTCAGTCCTAAGTCTGGACGTCATCGCGGGGCCTCAGTTCTCGTCCTGGTCAGGTGCAAGCCAATACGCCTCTCGGTCCTTCTCGGCTTGCGCCTTCTCTGCGAGGAGACGCTGAACCTCGGCCTGTGCTTCGTCTCGGTCATGAGCTAATTTCCAGACGCAATCCCCGACGTGTCCTTTGGCCCGGTCACAGTGCCGCATGGGATTACCTTGTGACCCATCGAGAGGTGGGGTCGCATAGCATAATTTCTTCATTGGGCCTGGCACTTTGGGTATACGGATCGTCGTCACGGCTGCTCCTCCCGTCCCCGCCCGGCTGCATACCGCACGATTCCAAACGCGGCATCGGCGTCTATCACCACGGTGTGCCCACACGGACATCGCGCCGCATTTGTCGCCATGTCATAACGCAGCACGTTGTGATCGCAGTCGCCCGTCCCTGCGCCCGCTGGTGGCTCCGTCATCTGCACGGTGACGGTGCCCGTCTCGAAATCAACAGGAGCGACTGGCGGGACGCGTGGAATTACCTCAAGCAACGTCTTCGCAAATGTCACGAGCCAGTCTTCAGGCCGTTCCGCGCACCAACGCGCGGCTTCCTCTCGCCAGTAGTCTTCGACAAATGCGCGCAGCTCATCATCGGAAATCGTCGCGGGCGCCTTCGCCCATTCCGGCCGCTCGTCTTCTTCGGCCTCGCACGAGAGACACACGAGTGGATCGCCATGCGTCAAACAGGTGGCAGGGGCGGGTGCGTCACGAGGCGGATCGAAGGATGCTCGTACCATAGCGTCACTTGATGACGCTCGATCTGCCTTATTCGGATATTCGGCAGACACCTTCGATCCGCAAGTGGGGGCATCGAGCAGGGCGGCCAGATCGTCCGCGCAGAGCATGGTGATTGCCCGAGCCACGAGGCCATCGTTGCTATTCGGATAGACGTCGGCCTGTCGTCGCCATTGCTCCACAAGGGCGCGGAGTCTCGCGGTCTTGTCGCTCATGACTGCCCCGTTGCAATAGCCGCTTGCTCTGCGACGAGCGTTGTACTGATGAGACTCACTTCCTCGTCCGAAGGAGGAGTCATGGTTATCGCAATGCAGTGTCCGTTCAGCCAGTGCTCGTGCTGCCTTCGCAGTTGTGTATGCACTCGACTTATATAGATGCGCCACGCCAGATTCATCGTTCGCTCGATAACGTCTTTGTTTGTGTCGCTCATTGGGGTGTCTCCGGCACGAGAGGGTGAGGAACCAGGGACTTGAACCCCGCTTGGACCGCTGTGCGCGTCGGTGCTAGCCCCGGCGCGTCTGGCGGGTCCGTAGGCAGCGCCCGTTCGGCTGCGTTCCCCTCAAAGACTGGCGGCTCCCGCTCCACGGCGGCCAGGGCTTGAACTACCTTGTAGTACTCAACTGCGCCCTGCCCATTTTTGATGTAATGGCCGATCGTCATCACCAGATTCACGAGGGCGCGATCCGCCGGGGTCGTCATGGCTGTCTCTCCGGTAGGCAATGCCTCCCTTCGTGTCCGACTCGCAGAACACAACGGTTGTCATCGCACGGCACACCAAGCACATGTGGACATCTATCGTCTTTTGACTCAACGGGCTGCTGCTCCCGCTCCACGGCGGCGAGGGCGGATGTTAGTTGACGCCACTGCTGGCACAGCACGCACTCACACAAAGCGTGATGCTGCCGGTCCATTTCTCGTTCAACGATTCGCCCAATCGCAACGACTAAGTTGAGCAGGGCGCGTTCCGCCGGGGTCATCGAGTCAGCCTTTCCGTGTAGGTCAGCACGAACTTCACCGCCGTCGTGGGACACAGGTCATGCGGCTGCTCCCAGGTTGGATTCCCAATGCCCGTCGCAATCACCCGCCCGCAGGATTCACAGGTCACCACGTAGGCGCCGTAGATCCGCTTCGCAGGGGTCATGAGCATGGCCTTACTTATTAGAAATTGCCCGAATCACTGCGGCCCATAGAATGGCACTCGCTATCGCGCCGAAGGCCTTCGCGCAGTTGTGTGCAGCAAGCAGCAACGATTCGATTTGCCAGTCGTTCACGCGCTTTTCCTCCGTCTCACCCGGCACGGCACCCGCCGCACCACGGGCAACTCTTCGCCATCCACTTCGAGATACCGATACTGCATAGACGCCACCCGCAGAGGTTCAAGCACGGTCCTGCGTCGATCCGCTCGGCCTTCGCATTTCAGGACATGCCCGCGCGTCGGGAGATCTGCCGGATCGGGCTGCGCTAAGATCGCGCTCAAGGCTTCTAACCGTGCGCTCACTTGGCCTCCTTGAACTGCATAGGCTGGCTCCCATTCAGGTATTGCGTCGTCCCCACCGTAAACAGATGCTTCGCCGCTTGCAGGGGAATCAGTTTGTTGTGCTCGATGCGTTCATGGTCTTCCATGCATACAAGCAGCCCATTGCGCACATCCCACCGCGTCGGCTTGTGCGCGCGTTCCTTGATGTGATGGCAATGACCCTGTTTCGGCTCGAATGTCAGCGTCTTCTTGACGTGGCAGTGACAGACTCGGCACTTCCCGTCGTCCCGTTTCCAGACGCCTTTCTTCCAGGCCGCTTCCTGCTTCTTCTCGTCAGCAATAGCTGCCCCTTTTTCTGACAGCCGGGTAGTCATCTCGTGCTTCGGCGTCGCCCGCCGCACCTTCTGCTGGTCCACTAAGGTTGTGAGACTATCGAGGCTCATTACCCCGCCTCTGGCGTCTGGGACGCCCTCACTGTTGATGCCTCGACATGTAGTACTCGTCCTGCTTCGCCTTCAGGAAATACTTCAGGCTCCGGCAGAGTTCCGTCACGAGTTCTTTGGTGTCTCTGGCCTCTTGCTTCCGCCGAAACTCAGGACTGATCTCGGCGCGAATGCGGGCGCGGTTCGCCTTCTGTTCTGAATCGAGAAAGTGCAACAGCGTGACGGCATACTCCGAATCCGCGTCTCGAATCTCATCCGCGATGTTGCCGACCAAGGCGGCGAGCTGGAGCAGCAGTTCCGCCGCCCGCTCCGGCAACAGATCCGGCGTGTCTTGAATCTCTCGCTGATACGACTTGACGAGTTCGCGGACAGTGGTCTCGGCCATTTATCGCCGTGCCGCGATGGTTCGGTCGTTGAAAATCTGTACGCCGGGAATCGGCTGCGTGCCCTGCGTGGCCCGAATGTATTGATTGATCGCCGTCAGGTTGGGCGCTAGAAACGTGGTCGGCACCTGACCCGCTGCGAGTGCTGCCGCCAGCGCCTTCACGTCGATGTCGTCCTTCGCCTTCCAGTTGTCGCGATACGTCACGCCGGACACCTTCGGCATGAACGTCTTCACGGCCACGACGGGAGCCTCTACAGGCTGCGCAAGAATCTCCTGGGCTTCCTGCAATAGACCGGCGTCCCCGGTCACCGCGGCTTCCATCTCCATCGCCGCGGCCGCTTCGAGCGTCATCGCCTCGGCTTGTTTCTGGGCCTCGGCTTGGAGTCGCTGTTCTTCTTCCCGCCGCAACCGTTCCTGGGTGTCTTCCCAGGCCAACAGCGCCCGCTTCGTGATGCCTTCCGCAACCACAAGCGGCGCCTCCATGCGGTCCTTCTCATCGACCAGCGCCTTGCGAGCGGCCTCGGCCTTGCGCTTCGTCTCCATCGCGGCTTCGATGTGCGGCTCAAACCACTTCTGGATCTCGAGCCGCAGGCCCTTGATCGACTTGAGCAAATGGCTGGCGTTGATACAAGACTGAGCATCAACGATCGACAACCCGCGCGCCTTCGCGCTCCAAGAGAGCGCGTCAGATTGCAGGGCGCTCTTGTCCGGACGGATGGACACGGCTGTCATCTCAACAGCCGCGTCCTCGTGCAACATCTCAGAGACTCGTGG
>JANLGX010000231.1 GCA_024654005.1 Gemmatimonadaceae bacterium
GCGTCCGGGCTGGGAGATCGGGAGAACGCTGTCCGACGACAGGGTCGCCGACGACACGGACGAGGCATTGCGCGGCGCGCTGCGGCAGCCCACCCCGGAGCGGATCTTTCAGATCAAGCGCGCGCTCGCCGACGGCTTCTCCATCGAGGAGCTGCGCGAGATGACGGGAATCGATCCATGGTTCCTGTCGCAGATGGCGGAGCTGGTTGAGGCGGAGAAGGAGTTCGCCGCGCTGGAATCCACCGGCGCCGAGGACACCCGGCGCATGAAGCGCATGGGCTTCTCCGACGTGCAGCTGGCGCGCCTGCGCGGCACGACCGAGACCGAGTTCAGGGCGCAGCGGTGGGCGCACGGCGTCCGCCCCGTGTACAAGATGGTCGACACGTGCGCGGGTGAGTTTCCGTCGGCCACGCCGTATCTCTACAGCACGTACGACGACGAGAGCGAGGCACCGCCGTCGGGCCGCAGGTCGATCGTTATCCTCGGCAGCGGACCGAATCGCATCGGCCAGGGAGTCGAGTTCGATTACTGCTGCGTGCGCGCGGCGCTGGCGCTCCGCGAGCAGGGGATCGAGACGATCATGATCAACTCGAATCCCGAGACGGTGTCCACCGACTTCGACATCTCCGACAAGCTCTACTTCGAGCCGCTGACGCTCGAGGACGTGCTCGAGATCGTCGACCGCGAGCAGCCGGAAGGAGTGATCGTGCAGCTCGGCGGTCAGACGCCGCTCAAGTTGACGCGGCCGCTGGAAGCGGCCGGCGTCAGGATTCTGGGCACCTCGCCCGATTCGATCGACATCGCCGAGGATCGCCGCCGCTTCGACGCCATCGCGCGCGAGCTCGGCCTCCGGCAGCCGCCGAACGGCACCGCCACGAGCGTGGACGAGGCGGCGGAGATCGCGGGACGGATCGGATATCCCGTGCTCGTCCGGCCGTCGTACGTGCTCGGCGGACGCGCGATGGAGATCGTGTACGACGAGCCGTCGCTGCGCGACTACTTCGATCGCGCGGCGCGCGTGTCGGAGGAACGGCCGGTGCTGATCGATCTATTCCTCGAGGACGCGTTCGAGGCGGACGTGGACGCGATCAGCGACGGGACGCGCGTGGTCATCGGCGGCATCATGCAGCACATCGAGGACGCCGGGATCCATTCCGGCGATTCGGCGTGCGTGCTGCCGCCGTATCTCATCGGGGAGGCGGACCTCGACACGATGCGCGAGCAGACCGTCGCGCTCGCCATGGCCCTGGGCGTGGTGGGGTTGATCAACGTGCAGTTCGCGATCCGCGGCGGAGTCGTGTACGTGCTCGAGGTCAACCCGCGCGGCAGCAGGACGATTCCTTTCGTGTCCAAGACCATCGGGGTCCCGCTGGCGTCGATCGCCGCGCGCGCGATGGCGGGTGAGACGCTGGACGAGATCGGGTTGCACGAGGAGATCGTGCCCCCGTACGTGTCGGTGAAGGAGGCGGTGTTTCCCTTCGCCAAGTTCCGGGAGTTCGATCCGATCCTCGGCCCGGAGATGCGGTCGACGGGCGAGGTCATGGGGATCGCGAATTCCTTCGGGGCCGCCTTCGCCAAGGCGCAGCTCGCCGCGGACAACGAGCTTCCCACCGGGGGAACGATGTTCCTCACCGTGAACGACTCCGACAAGACGGGAGTCACTCCCATCGCGCGCCGGTTTCACGAGATGGGGTTCGAGCTCAAGGCCACCGACGGCACTGCGCGCCATCTGCGCAAGCGCGGCATTCCGTGCGGTGAGGTCTTCAAGGTCCATGAAGGGAGGCCGCACGCCATCGACCTGATCGTGAACGGCGAGGTGCAGCTGCTCATCAACACCCCGTTCGGCAAGCATGCGCAGCGGGACGACTACACGATCCGGCAGGCCGCGATCGCGCACCACGTGCCGTACACCACCACGTTGTCAGCCGCGAACGCCGCCTGCGACGCGATTTTGTCGCTCCGCTCGCGCCCGCCGGAAGTGCGATCGCTGCAGGAATGGCACGCCCTGATTCCCGCGACGGTGACGGCCTGATGGGCGAGCCATTCATCCACGAGTCCGCGTACGTCGACGAAGGCGCCGAGATCGGGGTCGGCACCCGGATCTGGCATTTCTGCCACGTGCTGTCCGGGGCGGTCATCGGCGAGCGGTGCTCGCTCGGCCAGAACGTGGTGGTGATGTCCGGCGTGAAGATCGGCGACAACGTCAAGATCCAGAACAACGTCTCGGTGTACGAGGGCGTGGAGCTGGAAGACGACGTCTTCTGCGGTCCTTCGATGGTGTTCACCAACGTGATCAACCCGCGCAGCCACGTGCCTCGCAAGGACGAGTATCGCAGGACGCTGGTGAAGCGCGGCGCCAGCATCGGCGCCAACGCGACGATCGTGTGCGGGGTGACGCTGGGCGAGTACTGCTTCGTGGGAGCGGGCGCGGTGGTTACCGGTGACGTGCAGCCGTATGCGCTGGTGGTCGGCGTTCCCGCGCGGCGTACGGGCTGGGTGTGCCAGTGCGGCGTGCAGCTGCCTCCCGGGGACGCGCCCCAGTGCGCCGCCTGCGGGCTGAAGTACTCGCTGCGCGGCGACCAGCTGACTGCCGCGTGACCGCCTCCGAGTTCAGGATCGGCCTCGTCGGGTGCGGACGGATCAGCGCCAATCATTTCGGTGCGATCCGGAAGGTTGAGGGCCTCAGGCTCGTCGCTGTCTGTGATGCGGTCGAGGAACGCGCGCGCACGGCTGGTGAAGCCCAGGGCGTGTCGTGGTTCACGTCGCTCGAGGAAATGCTGGCAGGCGCCGAATGCGACGTCGTGGTGATTGCCACTCCCTCCGGCCTTCATCCCGACCACGGTATCGTTGCGGCGAGGGCGGGGAAGCACGTGATCACCGAGAAGCCGATGGCGATCTCGCTGGCCGGCGCCGACGAGCTTGTCCGCGCGTGCGACGAAGCCGGCGTGCACCTGTTCGTGGTGAAGCAGAACCGCTTGAACCCCCCTGTCCAGCTGCTGAAGCGCGCGATCGACAAGGGACGGTTCGGTCGCATCTATCTCATCAACACGACGGTGCGCTGGAGCCGGCCGCAGGAGTATTACGACCAGGCGCCGTGGCGCGGGACGTGGAAGTACGACGGCGGCGCGTTCATGAACCAGGCGTCGCACTACGTCGATCTGGTGCAGTGGCTCGGTGGGCCGGTCGAGAGCGTAGTGGCGAAGACGGCGACGCTGGCGCGCAGGATCGAGACGGAGGACACGGGGGTCGCGGTGCTGCAGTTCGCCAACGGCGCGCTCGGTACGATCGAAGTCACCATGTTGACGTACCCGAAGAACATGGAAGGATCGGTCACCGTCCTCGGCGAACGGGGAACCGCGAAGATCGGCGGCACGGCTGTGAACCGGGTCGAGCACTGGGACTTCGCCGAAGCGGATCCCGACGACGCGCTGGTTGGCTCGGCCGACACCGACCCGCCGAGCGTGTACGGCTTCGGCCACGAGGGTTATTACCGGAACGTGCTCGCCGTGCTGCGCGGGGAAGCCGAGCCCGACACCGACGGGCGGGAGGGGCGGAAATCTCTCGAGCTGATACTCGGCATTTACGAGGCGGCGCGGACGGGAAAAGAGGTCTCGCTGCCGTTGCGAGAGCAGAGTTAGGAATGCGATCTTTAAAGGTTCCCCGCGAGAAATTCTCCCCTCCGACGACCCGCCCCGACATGGCAGTTCCGTTGCTCGATCTGCGAGCGCAGCACGAGGGCATACGTGACGAGGTCGTCGCGGCGATGCTGGCCGTCGTCGAGCGGCAGGGCTTCATTCTGGGCGACCCGGTCGCGGCTCTGGAAGAGAGCGTCGCGCGGCTGTCGAATACCAAGCACGCGATCGGCTGCGCCAACGGCACCGACGCGATTCTGCTCGCGCTGCGCGCGCTGGACGTGGGCCGCGGCGACGAGGTGATCACCACGCCGTTCACGTTCTTCGCCACGGCGGGCGCGATTCACAACGTCGGAGCGACGCCCGTCTTCGCGGACATCGACGCCGACACGTTCAACCTCTCGCCGCAGGCCGCGGCGTCGGCACTCACGGCGAGATCGAAGGCAGTCATTCCCGTGGACCTCTTTGGGCAGATGGCGCCGATCGACGCCGTGGCGGCCGCGCTGCCCGCGCTGCCGATCATCGAGGATGCCGCGCAGGCTATCGGCGCGCGCCGCAGGATCGGGGACGCCTGGGTTCGCGCCGGCGAGAACGCGACCATCGGCACGTTCAGCTTCTTTCCGTCCAAGAACCTGGGCGGCTACGGCGACGGCGGCATGATGGTCACGCAGCGGGACGATCTCGCCGAGCGGCTGCGGCGGCTGCGCGTGCACGGCGGGAGCCGCACCTACTTTCACGAAGAGGTCGGCTACAACAGCCGGCTGGACGCGCTGCAGGCGGCGGTGCTCGCCGCGAAGCTCCCGCACCTCGAGGATTGGAGCGCGGCGCGGCGGCGCAATGCGGCGTACTACAACGACGCCTTCGCCGACCTCGCGGACGTGCGCCCGCCGGTGATCGACGAGCGGAACGAGTCCATCTACAATCAGTACACGCTTCGGGTGCCGCGGCGGGATGCGCTGCTGGAGCATCTCAAGGCGCGGCAGATCGGCGCGGCGATCTACTATCCGCTGCCGCTGCACTTGCAGCCTTGCTTCTCCTACCTCGGATACGCCGAGGGCGCGTTTCCGATGGCGGAGGCGGCCGCGAAGCAAGTCATCTCGCTCCCGGTGTTTCCCGAATTGACTACCGCGCAGCTCGACGAAGTCGTCGAGTCCGTGCGTTCATTTTTTCAACAGTAGAGACAATGACCGGTTCTTCGATGAAGGATGTCCTGCTCGGCAAGATCAAGGACAGGACTGCCTGCGTTGGAGTCGTGGGCCTGGGATACGTCGGTCTTCCGCTCGCTGTGGAGTTTGCTAAAGCTGGTTTCCGGGTGATCGGCTACGACCTCAGCGAGCGCGTCGTGACGCCGCTCAACGAGGGCGTGTCACACATTCAGGACGTGCCGAGCTCGGACGTCGCGCGGCAGATCGAGGCGGGGAAGCTCGAGCCCACGACTGATGAAAGCCGGCTCGCGGAGATGGATGTCGTGCTGATCGCGGTGCCGACGCCGCTGAGCAAGACGCGCGACCCTGACATGACTTTCGTGCTGGCGTCCTCCGACGCGATCGCCCGCAACTGTCATCCGGGGATGCTGGTAGTTCTCGAGAGCACGACCTATCCGGGCACTACGCGGGAGCTGATGCAGCCGAAGCTCGAGGAGAACGGGCTCGTAGTCGGGGAAGACATCTTCCTTGCTTTCAGCCCCGAGCGGGTAGATCCCGGCAACAAGGTCTGGAACACGAAGAACACGCCCAAAG
>JANLGX010000478.1 GCA_024654005.1 Gemmatimonadaceae bacterium
CGAGATAGAGGTAGCCGGTAGTGACGAGCGCGGTGAAGAAGAGCGAGAGCGCGACGTACCAGAAATGAAATTTCATGTGGACTGATCGCCTTTCCCCAGGAGTGCGAGGGCGAATGTCGCGAGAGTGAGACCGAAGTCGCGCACGCCGATGGCGGTGAGGCCGATATCAAAGGTGATGAGCGCGAGGTGGAGCGCGAGCACGAGCGCGGCGAAGCGCGTCCAGAGGCCCATCGCGAGGAGCGCGCCGAACACCACTTCGAAGAGCCCGTTCCCGAGCACGATAAAGGCGGGCGGCAGGTGGAGGAGGGCGACCGCCCAGGCGGGGACCCAGCCGACCCAGTTAATCCCGTCGAGAAGCTGGGAGAACCCGAACCAGAGGAATACGGAGGCGAGTCCGAGGCGTAGTACGAGAAGCCCTGCCTGGGTGCGTGACATAGGAGTTATTGCGCCGCGACACCGAGCTTGAAGCCGATGAGAATCGCGGCCTGCTTCGGCGCGCCGCCGTGCTGGCCGTTAAACTTCGCCGAGCCGTCGGTGCCGCAGAGCTGGAGAATCGCCTGCTCGCCGCCCGGGTGCTGGGGAATCCAGCTCGTGAGGTCGTAGACGTTGCCATTGATAGTAGACCAGCAGGTCTCGCGCGAGTTGTGCGCCGCGACCTCGGTACTCGCGATGCCGGACGCCGGCGGGAGGCTGGTCAGCTCGGTGCCTGCGGTCGTCGTCGCGGCGTTCTCTGCAGTGCTCGGCGTACCGGCCGGCACCGGAGCGTCGGCGCTCTTCTGCCAGAAGACGAGCCCACCGGCGAGGGCGACGACGAGGATGCCGATGATAATTGACGTGGTGGTGTTGTTCATATTCCGAGCAGTATAGCACCGGCGGGGAAGTCAACCTGGGGATTGCCGGAACGGGTTGACAGGTGCCTATAGATAGCGTATAAGTCATGTTAGGTGGTTCCTCAACCTAATGCGGCGCCTCTCCAGGGAGGAGGGATGCCATTGACTGAAGTACATTGATACAAGGAGTAAAGCCATGAAAATGGTACGTGGTTTTGCCGCGGCTGTTATGGTCGCGTTGTTAGCGGCCTGCGGCGGGGGCGGAAGTGGCGGCAGCTCTTCGGAGCAATCGCCGGCGCCGGTCGTGAAGTTCTGCCCGGATGAGGCAACGCCGATTCCGGCGAAGGGAACGACGTTCTGTCCATTTGTGAACATTTCGGCGCCGTCCACGCTCGGTAGCGTGGACCCGCAGACGTTTTTGCAGGGGCTTACCGTGCAATTCGACGGCGGGCTCGACCCAGGCAGTATCATGAAGAACGTTGTCCTGTGGGAAGGCGCTGTAGACACAGGTACCTCGGTCGCCGGCACCACATCGCTGGCGGCGGGGAACAGGGACCTGACATTCGTCCCGACGCAACGGTTAGCGTATGGCCAGTCATTCGTCCTGGTCATGAACCTGACTGACAGCGTGGGACGCCCGGTCTCCTCAACCATCCCATTCACCACTACGGCGATGGTCTGTGCAGACAATGCGGTGTGGTCCAATCCGGCGACGTTCTCGGATGTGTACCGCGACTGCGTCGCAGATGTCGGGATTCAGACGCAAGTCGATCCGACATTCAACACGGTGCAGGACGACACCTGCGTTGTTACGGTCGGCACTCCGCTGACCTCGGCGTGCAAGGCCTACATGGCCAACGGCACGATGTTGCTCGCCAACACGAGCATCGTCGTGGGCGGACATGCAGTTATGTGGGCGGTTTACTCGGGGACAGACAAGTCGGACAACTTCGTTCTGCTTGACGTTAATGACTCCAGTAACCCGGTTCCGGTCGCCACGTTCGTGTCACCGGCTCCGTTGAAAAACATTACCGGAAACGCGACCGGAATGTTCGCTCGCACGACGGACGGCAAGGGTTCACAACTGACCGTGAACTCAAGTTCGAACATCGTATGGACATGCGTGCTTGGTTGCTGACACCCTCAGCAATTCGACACAACTTCAAAGCCCCGCACGCAGTGCGGGGCCTTTCTTTATCAGTAGGCGTACAAGGTCTCACCTTGTACCTGGGCGGGGGAAGTCTAGCGGAGGACCATTCTGCATATACGGCCGCATCATCCCCTGGAACGGCCCCTTGCGAGCGAGCAGGTCGTTGAGCCCGGTGGCGTCGACAATCAGTCCGCCCGCTACGACGGCCAGGATGAACCCTGCGATGACGGCTCCGAGGCGGAACTTCCACGCGAAGTCGTATCTGCGGATGAGCCACGTGCCGAGTATCAGCCCCGCGACAGCGGATACGAGCGCCCACCAGGGGAAGCTCGAGAGGAGCTGGTCGAGGCGGTACGCTCCCATCGGTCCGTGCGCGCGCAGAGAGAATCGTATGAGGCCGACGAAAAAGACGGAGCACACCACGGAAGAAACGAGTCCGACAAACGTCAGGAGCGAACCGATGATGAAATATATTTTCGGACGGATTTGTATCTTGTCGCTACGAATCCGTTCCATAACGGCGCTGGTGATAGGTTCTAATTCTTTT
>JANLGX010000232.1 GCA_024654005.1 Gemmatimonadaceae bacterium
ATCTTCGACATCAACTGCATCTGCGTCGGCGGCTGGGTATCGCTCACGGAATGGTCGGATCAAGTCGTTCCGTGGCTGCTCAAGGAAGTCAGCCCGAAGGCGAACGGAGATTGGCACATAACGCATTCGGTTGAAATTCAGCGGGAGGCCGCATCGTGAGCAGGGATATGACCAAAACCCCCACCACTATCCCCGGCCACAAGGGTACGGACAATCGACGCACCTGCATCGATGATGTTTGCCGCTCGCCGATTGCCTGTGGAGCCTTCGACCATTGCCGCTCCCGGCATTTTCTGCCGACGAGCGATCCCCGATATGTCGATCCTAAGCAACGAGATTGAGGAGCCCGTCATGATCAAAGTGATACCCGAGCCGCCAATCCGCCTCACGACGCCCCGCGAGGCGATCAAGAATCCGCCGTATGACGGGAGCCCAGCCTGCCCTACGTGTCCCGTCGAAGTGCGCAATCTCCTCGCGGTGGTGCACAACTACCTCAACGCGCTTGGCCGTTCCGACCCGTCGCGGGTTGCTCGCAAGTTGGCGGATTTGCGCGATGCGGCGGCGAGGCTCCAGCCCATAGCAGACGCGCATTTTGCCGACCCGATGCACTCGCACGGTGAGCTGCCGAGCGCACGCCTCCGGCAGAAAATTCTCAACGATCCAGACGATGAACCGAATGCCGGCGACGGCACGGTCTAACGGGGAGCCTACAGATGGCCGACCACGAACAACTTCTAGCTGCCGCCTCTGAAGCGTGGCTCGTCGCACAGGCCGCGTGTCCCTTTCTGATCCCAGCCGATCAGACGGACGGGCAGGGCAAATGCTGCAAGCACGAAGGCAACACGAACGGCATGGGCTGGTGTCAGCCCTCGGACTGCCCGTTCTTTGTCGAATAGAGGGAGGGTCGATTGGCTGTCTGGTTAGAACTGCGATGTGACGCCCGAACTGCCGCGATGGATGGCAGCGCCCCCGCGTGCTGGTCACACAACAACACTGGTCCGATGGACATCACCGAAAATTCCGGCCGGCAGGTCGGCCTAACCCTCGCGCGTCTAATGGACGATGCCGAGAAGGCCGGATGGAAAGTGGGTCGCAACATTCTTTGCCCGGCGTGTGTGGCGGCCGGGCGCAAGCCGTCTTAATCGAGGAGGCCCACATGCACACCGGAAGAATTTCAGGCTTTACCCGTTTCCTGGGGGCGCCGCGCGACTGGGACGAAGCGAAAGACGGCCATTGCGGCGGCCTCGCGATCCGCGACGAGAAAACGACGGCAGGCCTAGGCATGACTTCGGCGTGGTTCCCGACACCCGAAGAGATCGAGCGCATCAAAGCGGGCGCTCCGATCTATCTCACCGTGCTCGGTCAAGTTCACCCGCCGGTCTGCATGGCGGTTGGCTCGCCGCCCGACGCCCAGGACGGACCGCCACGTCCATCGTCACCGCCGGCGCATCGACCGGTCGGATAAGGGAGCCCATAGATGACGAATGAAGAACTTTGGGCTGGCGAGTCGCTATGCCGCGTTCTGACGGAAAACTCGTCGTTCGGCGAGATCGTCACCGACAAGTGCTGCGAGATCGCTGCCCAGGCGCTGGCAGCGGTGCGGCTCGAAGAACGGGAAGCCTGCGCCAAGCTGGCCGATGAGCGCGCCGCCTACTGGCAGTCGCGACCGCCAGCACTCAACCACGACGGCAAGCCGGAACTCGGTCCGTCGCTTCACGCCTTCGAGGATCACGCCCTGGCGGCGGCGATCCGTAACCGCGCCTAACGGGGAGGCCATAGCGGTGCGCTGGCTACGGATCATCTACAAGCGAAGCGTAAGGCGGTTTATCACCGTCTATGACTGGTGCCGCGACTGTGGGCGGTCGGCCGAGCCCTTCACCGTATCCGACAGCGATTGGGTGCGCTTCACCAACGACGCCGATCCTCTCTGCTTCCGCTGCATGAACAACCGGGCGCACGCTCGCGGGTTTAACCCCGTGTGGCGCGTGACCGCTGAAACCTAATTGGAGCGCATAGCGAGATGGCACAAGGAGGCTCACTTGGTTGACCTTGTAGGCACCTGCCCAAAG
>JANLGX010000484.1 GCA_024654005.1 Gemmatimonadaceae bacterium
CGAGAAGTGCGGGGTGGGGAACAGAGGCACGGGCGAGCGCGCGACGGGTCCGGGGGACCGGATCTGTCGCGCGCTCGCCCGTGCCTCTGTTCCCCACCCCGCACTTCTCGGAAGTCGGCTGCGCCGAGTACGCGCTGATGCGGTTGTTCATCTCCAGCGCCCACGGCAGCCGGGCCAGCAGCCAGGCATTGAAGCGGTGCCGCTGATCCCGGTCGCTCCAGTTGTATTCCCGGTCCAGCCGGTTGGCTCGCGCGTACCGGAAGCTGAAGGGATCGCGCTCGTTGTCGTCGTCCGACTTGTCGAAGGACAGCGTGTAGTTCCCCTCGAACTGCAAGCGCTGGTGCGGCGTGCCCTGGAGTCCGACGGTAACCCCGTTGTACCGCGACTTGGCGCTGCTCTCCACGACCGTCAGCGTGAAGATCCCGTTGGAGCCGCCGGGCTCGAGTCCGCTGCTCCACGGACTGCCGAAGACCGCGTCGTTCCGGTTGATGAAGCGCGTGAGGAAATCCGTCCGGGCGTGCGTGAAGCTCAGCGACCCGGCCAGCCCCCGCCCCAGCTCCCGTTCGTATCCCGCCGTCGCGCTGATCGTGCGCGGATTGCGGAAGTCCTCGTCAAACACGAATACGTCGGGAAAGAACACCGCGCCCGGGGCGGTCAGCAATTCGTCGTAGTTAGGCGGCGCCCCGAGAATTCCCCTGAGCGCGCTGTTCCGGAAGAGCGTCTGCCCGATGGAGCCGTTGGTGCTGCGCGAGCTCGCCAGGTTGAGCCCGGGGATCCTGGCGTAGAACATTCCCGCACTGGCGCGCACGACCTGCTTCCCGTCACCGCCGACGTCCCAGGTCATGCCGAAGCGCGGCTGGAACATTTTCCAGTCCGACGGAATCGTCCCGTCCGACGGAAACCGGAAGGTGCCGGCGGAGTTCGTCACCGTCTGGCCGATGAACGGCGCGAAGAACACTTCGTTCGGCGGCGTGATCGGATCCGGCTGCACCTGCGCCTCCCAGCGCACGCCGTAGTTCAGCGTGAGCCTCGGCGTCGGCTTCCACGTGTCCTGGATGTACGCGGCCAGGTCGTGCTGCGGGATCGCCTGCGTCCCGGCATCCTCCACCGAGCGTCCGCCCACACCGACCTGCTGCAGGTACAGCAGCACCGGGCCCGTTATCGTCGAGCCGGCCGGACAGCTTCCGGTCGTGTTCGACGTACCGTCCGAGCACTCCACGTACCCGTTGCCGAGCGTGACGTAGTTCCGGAATCCGCTCACGCTGCTGAAGATGAACCGGCCGTTGGCAAATCCGATGAACGTCTGCTTCGCCTCGACCCGGTTCCACTCGGCTCCGGCCTTGATGAGATGGCTTCCGCGCAGCCATGACACGTTGTCCAGCACCTGGATCCGCGTGTCATGCGCCTTGATGGGGAGGAAGAACGGCAGGCCGAAGCGGAAGCCGTGCTCGAAGTCCATTCCCGTGTCGGGGAACGGCCGGTTCGCGCCGGGAAGCATGGGGCCCGCATAGGGGCGAGGCCGGTCCTCGCGCGCGAGTTGAAAGCGAAATTCGTTGGACATGCTGGCGGAGAGCTGCGACGCGAGGCTGCCGTTGAAGGCGTGTGAGTAATCCTTCTCCACGCCGTTGGCACTGCGCCCCCAGGTATCCACGTCGAACGTGCCGTTCACCTGCCGCGAGTTGGTGTAGTTGTATTTGAGCGCGGCATTGTGCACCGGATTGACTCGCCAGTCGAGCTTCACCAGGAGCGCGTTGGCGTCATTGGTGCGCTCGATCGCACCGAAGTCATCGCGCAACGCGCCGCTGAAGGCGGTGCCGAGAAAGCTCTGGAGCTCGGAGAACGCGGCCGAGGGCGGGCGCGACTTCTGCTTGGTCTCGTCGTAGATCTGCTGATCGTACGCGATGAAGAAGAACGCCTTGTCGCGCCGCAGCGGACCGCCGAGGGTGAACCCGAACTGGTGCTGTGAGAAATCGGGGTCGAGCTCGATCGCTCCGTGCCGCGCGTTCTGCGACAGAGCGCCGTTTTTCAGGTAATAGTGAGTGGATCCGCGCAGCTCGTTCGTCCCCGACTTGGTCAGCACGTTCACGAAGCCTCCGCCGGAGCGGCCGAACTCCGCGTTCGCTCCCTGCGAGATCACGACCACTTCCTGCACGGCGTCGAGGTTGAACGTGAACGCCGGCCGCTGGCCGCCGCGCTGCTCGCCGAAGAACGGATTGTTGAAGTCGGCTCCGTCCACCGAGACGTTGTTGTGAATTCCGCGCTGACCCGCGACGGACAGCTCGTCCCCGTCCGGTCCCTGCACGATCGCCACGTTCGGCGTGAGCAGGGTGAGGTTGAGATAATTCCGTCCGTTGTTCGGCAACCCGGAGACGACTTCCGCGGACAGTCTCGTCGCCGCCTCGGTCTCATTGGGGTCCACGAGGGGGCGCGCGCCTTCCACGACCACTGTGCCGAGCGTCGTCGCTTGCCGGGCCATAGCGATGTCCAGATCCACCGCCTGTCCCAGGCTGACCCTGAGCGACGGGCGCCGGAACGGGCTCATGCCGAGCGCGCGGACGTTCACCTCGTACGTGCCGACCGGGAGCAGCGTCGCCGCGAACGATCCCGTGCTGTTGGTGCTGATCGTGCGCTCGAAGTTGGTCGCGAGGTTGCGCACCGTCACGGTCGCGCCGACGACCGGCGTGCCCGCGGAGTCGGTCACCACGCCGCGAATGACGCCGGTGGTGGCCTGCGCCTGGCCGCGAAGCTCGTTCGACCACATTAGCAGAAATGCGAGGAGGAGTGCGGCAGCGCTGCGGAACACGGCGGACAGCATGCGGTCCAGCATGGGTCAACCTCCGGTGGCATGGGTGAATCGCGGCGCAACGTTGCCGGTTCCTCGCGAATCTGGCAAGAAGGTCCTGCGAATACTTGGGGCGGGCTTCGCTTGATTCATACGTTCACCGCCGCCTGCGGCGCCGGCCGCACGTTTGGAACACGCGCGGAGAACCGCGGAAAGGGGTCAGCTGTGGCCGACGATCGAATGCGGCCTGTACGGGGCCTCGAGCCGCGTGATCTCCTCCGCCGACAGCTCCAGCTCCGTCGCTCTGACGGCCGCGTCGAGGTGGCTCGCCTTGGTGGTGCCGACTATCGGCGCCGTGACCGCCGGCTTCGACAGCAACCAAGCGAGCGCGACCTCCGCGGGCGCGGCTCCCCGCGCGGCGGCGACGGCGTTCAGCGTCTCCACCACGTCCCAGTCGGCGCTCTCCGTGTACAGGGTGTGGCCGTACTCGTCGGTCTTCGCGCGCTGCGTGGACTCGCGGTCGTCGAGCGAGCGGCGCGCGCCCGCGAGATATCCGCGCGCGAGCGGCGACCACGGCAGCAGCCCGATCCCCTCCGCTTCGCACAGCGGGTTCATCTCGCGCTCCTCCTCGCGGTACAGGAGGTTGTAATGGTTCTGCATGGTGACGAACCGCGCCCAGCCGTTGCGCTCGGCCGCGCTCAACATTCGCGCGAACTGCCACGCGTACATCGAGCTGGCGCCGACGTACAGCACCTTGCCGGACGTCACGAGATGATCCAGCGCGGCCAGGATCTCCTCGACGGGCGTCCCGCCGTCGAGCCGGTGGATCTGATAGAGATCGATCCGCTCGAGGCCAAGCCGCCGGAGGCTGGCCTCGCACCCCTGGATGATGTGCTTCCGCGACAGCCCGCCCATATTGGGGCGGTCGGTCATGGGCCAGTAGACCTTGGTGGCGACGACTACTTCGTCGAGCTTCGCCATGTCGCGCACGGCGCGGCCGGTGATCTCCTCGCTCACTCCGAGCGAGTACATGTCCGCGGTGTCGAAGAAGTTGATGCCGGACTCGATCGCCTTCTTGAAGATCAGCCGGGCGTCGCTTTCTTCCACGACCCATGGTCGCCACTTCCTGCTGCCGAACGTCATGCAGCCGAGGCAGATGGAGGAGACCGATGCGCCGGTGGTTCCGAGCGGTACGTATTTCATGGAGAGGTGGAAGTGAAGCAGTCAGCCGGTGAAGCTCAAGCCTCCACGGAGTGGAACGAGGGCTCCGGCCGCTTTCTCGAAGTTAGCTCGTGGAAGCGGCGGGAGCACTTCGAGCTGTTCCGTGGGTTCGCCAATCCGTTCTTCAGCGTGTGCGTGGACGTGGACGCCACCGCGACCTGGGAGAGATGCGCTCAGGCGGACTCGCCGTCGTTCCACGTCGCCACGCTGTTTCACTCGCTGCGCGCGGCGAACGGGATCGAGGCTTTTCGCATGCGGATTCGCGGCGACCGGGTGTGGGTGCACGACAGCGTGCGCGCCAGCGCGACGATCCTGCGCGAGGACGAGACGTTCGGCTTCGGAATATTTCCCCCCGCTCCGAGTCTGGAGGAATTCGCCCGGCGCGCGGTCGGCGAGGTCGCCGCCGCGAAGCGCATCGCGCCGCTGGTGCTCCCGCGTCCCGGGGAGGACGATCTCATTTATCACTCCAGCCTGCCGTGGATGCGCTTCACGGCTTTCGGCAACGCGCTGAACGGCGGGAAGGACTCGGTGCCGCGCGTGGTGTTCGGCAGGTGCGCGCAACGCGGCGGGCGCTGGCTGCTGCCGGTCGCGGTCGAGGTGCACCACGCGCTGGTGGACGGGCTCGACGTGGCCCGGTACCTGGAGGCGTTTCAGGCCGGCCTGTCGTAGCCGGCCGAGGCCGGCGAGTGCCGCCGTGCCCTTACGGCGGCCTTGACGCCCCGATTTACCGGGCCTTTACATACATAGCAGTTCAATGTATAATACTGCTATGTACTCCCGGTCGGACTCATCCGCGACGCGCACACGGGAAGCGATGGAGATCAACAAGGACCTGATGGCCGCTTCGTCCACCCCGATCGTCCTGGCGATTCTCGCCGAGGGCGACAGCTACGGCTACGCGATTCTCCAGCGGGTTCGGGAGTTGTCCAAGGGGCGCATGGAGTGGACGGACGGGATGCTCTATCCGGTCCTGCACCGCCTCGAGCGGCTCGGCCACATCAAGGCAAGGTGGGAAGTCGCCGAGAGTGGACGCCGTCGCAAGTACTACCGGATCACCTCGCAGGGGCGGGCGCAGCTCGCCGAAGAACGCAAGCAGTGGCAGGCGGTTGACGCGACTCTGCGCGGCATCTGGCAGTCGCTGTCCCATTCCATTCCGGCCGGCCGCCCGACGGTGGCCGCGCTTTTACCTCAGGGAGCCTGACGTGGCTACGCCCGAACGCACCGTATCGCTCGAGGACCAGATCGACCAGTGGCGCAGCTATCTCCGCCGCCGGCAGGCGATCCACTCCGTCGATGTCGCCGAGCTGGAAGACCATCTGCGCGAGCAGGTGGCGGGGCTGACCGACGCGGGGCTCGCCACCGATGAAGCGTTCCTGGTGGCGGTGAAGCGCATGGGCGACCTCGACTCACTGTCTCGCGAGTTCGCGCGCGAGCACTCGGACCGGCTGTGGAAGCAACTGGTGATGTCCCCGTCCGATACTGAGGAGCCACAGGCGGCGGCGCGAACGGACTCGGTCGTCGCATTCGGTCTCGCGGCGGCTGCGGCGCTCGCCGTCAAGCTGCCCGCGGCCTTCGGGCTCGACCTGGATCAGGACGCTCCTTTCTACGCCCGCAACGCGAGTCTATTCGTCCTGCCGCTGCTCACCGGCTACTTCGCCTGGAAGCGGCAGCTCGACCGCGGGCTGCTCGGCTGGCTGGCGGCGGCGTTCGTCGCGGCGGCCGTGTTCGCCAACGTCTATCCGTTTTCGCCGGAGAGTCACACCCAGGTGCTGCTGGCGCTGCACCTGCCGATCGCGCTCTGGCTCGCGGTGGGCGTCGCGTACGCCGGTGGCCGCTGGAGCCAGGTCGCGGGCCGGATGGATTTCATTCGCTTCACCGGCGAGCTGTTCATCTACTACGTCCTGATCGCACTCGGCGGCGGCGTGCTCACTGCGTTCATGGCGTTGATCTTCCAGGGCATCGGGATCGACCCCGAGCCTTTCTTCGAGTCGTGGCTGCTGCCGTGCGGAGCGGTCGGCGCCGTGGTGATCGCCGCCTGGCTGGTGGAGGCCAAGCAAAGCGTGATCGAGAACATGGCGCCCGTGTTGACGCGGCTCTTCACGCCGCTGTTCGCCGCTCTGCTGGTCACGTTTCTGGTTACCATGCTGTGGACCGGACGCGCGATCGACATCGAGCGGGAGATGCTCATCGCGTTCGACCTGCTGCTCGTGGTGGTCCTCGGGCTGCTGCTGTATTCCATCTCCGCCCGGGATCCGCGGACGCCCCCCGGCGTCTTCGACGTGCTGCAGGTCGTGCTGCTCGTCAGCGCGCTCCTGGCGGACATGCTGACGCTGTGGGCCATCGTCGCGCGCATCGACGAGTTCGGGTTCAGCCCGAACCGCGTGGCCGCCTTGGGCATGAACGTGATTCTGCTGGTGAATCTGGCATGGTCGGCGGTGCTGTATGTCCGCTTCCTGAGAGGGCGCGGATCGTTCGCAGCACTCGAGCGCTGGCAGACCAACTACCTGCCCGTGTACGCCATCTGGGCGGCGATCGTCGTGATCGTCTTCCCGCCGCTGTTCGGATACCTCTGACCCCGCAGGCCGGTATCAGCAACCCGCGGTTTCCTGATAATTTTTGTCCTGTAGAGTACTTTACACCTTCAGAAGGATGCTCAGAATGTTCAGACTTTCGTCCGGCGCGATTCGGTAG
>JANLGX010000233.1 GCA_024654005.1 Gemmatimonadaceae bacterium
CGCCGGATTCGGCCTTATCCTGGTGGAGGACTGATGCCCAAGAACCGTAATCCGCTGCGCGTCGTGACGCCGGCCCCGGTCGTGAGCCAACCGCCCGACCTGGCCATGATGGGCGTGCACATCTTCAATGACGCGGCGCGCGGTATCGTGATTTCCCGGGTCTGGGCAGGCAAGGGCGGATCCAGGGTGGACGAGATCCTGGAGGCCGACCTGCCCGACAACGTGAAGCAGGGCGTCGCCAGGCTGCTCGATAGGCTGGAAAACATACCCGTGAGGTCCTAACGTGAGTACAATCTCACGCAGGATCAAACGCCAAATCAGGAGAGGAACCGTGCGAGTCATCACACTGCCCAAGGACCGGGACGAGGCCGAGCAGGCATTCAACCTGATCTACACTGCTGCATTCGCGGGAGAGGGCGCGAAGGACATGGCCGCGGCCAAGAAACTCGGCAAGCTGCAGGACGCGCTGGACGCCGTAAGCCACGACGAGCCCCTCACGAAGGACGAGGCCGGCAACACGGGCGAGAAGACGAAGCGTGTGCTCGATGCGAAGGTGAAGACGATCACGCTCGACGATGCGTGGTGCGAGACCCTGAAGACCCGGTTCTTCGGCGCCGGCATCCAGTGGACCGCCGGCATCAACCGCAAGGTCGTGGAGGTGCTCGGCATCGTGGAAAGCGCGGAGGAAGTGACCCCAGCGGACAAGCCCGACAAACCCGTCAAGGGAAAGAAGAAGAAGTAGGCGATGAGCCAGCTTGTTACCGAACTGACGACTGATTTCAAGCGAGGTCAGGTAGACGACACTGCGGGCACGCGGTTTCCGCAGGACGCGCTCGCCCTGATCCTCAACGGTCGTCTTCTCCCCGACGCCACAGTCAAGCGTCGGGGAGGTTCGGTACGGCTGCATACGACCGCGCTCAACGGCGGTGCCCTTGGGTATGGTGGCATCACCTTTGTGACGGCCGCCGGCGTCAGCCAGATGATCTCGTTTGTGGGCGATAGCGCGTACAAGAGCGAGGACTATGGCGTGACCTGGACCCAGATCGCGACAGGGCTCCGGGAAGACTATTACGACTTCGCGGTCATGCGCGTCGGCGCGACGAACTACCTGTACGCGGCGAACGGCGACACGACGATCAAGAGTTGGGACGGCACGAACTGGGACACGCTCGACAACGCACCAAGCGGCGTGACGAACGTCGAAGTCGCGCTTGGCAGGCTCTGGGCGACCGGCCACAGCGGCGTAATCGTGCAGGGATCGAAGGTCGCGAATCCGGATGTGTGGGCTTCGCCTGACGGGCTGACGGTGCAACTGCTCGTGGCGTCCGGTGGGCTGCCGGTCGGCCTGTTCCAGAGTGGCCCGCACTTGCTCGTCTTTTCCGAGGAACAGGTCAGCTATATCGACGGGTACGGCGTCGAGACGATCGTCGTGGCGACGGGCGCAACGGGTATCAGCCGGTCGGTCGGGTGCGTGGGCTTCCGCACGATCGTGGCTACGGGCGACGAAGGGTGTTGCTGGCTGAGTCGGCGTGGTGTGGAGTTCTATACGCCGGGCAAGCCGATCACCCTGCTCAGCCGTGGGATCAGTGGCTACATGGGCACGATCGACTACGCGGAACTCGCCACGACGCCAGGCCGGCCCTCGGCCGTGTACGACCAGCAGGACGAGGAGTACCTGCTCGCGCTGTCCACGACGGGCACGCGCAACGACACGGTCTTCCGATTCAGCCTGCGCCAGCGTAGCCAGACGTTCTTCGGTGCACCGTCCGTGGACAAGTTGAGCAGCCCGACCGGGGACATCAAACTACTCGGTGACGCGAATGGGTACCTTACCTCGGGCATCGGCGGATACCAGACGGACTCGGACACTGACGGCTACATGAACCTGGCGTATACGGGGTCGGGCGGGGATCCGATCGGTGAAGACGCGAACGGCTATCTCGAAACGGTGACCGATGATACGATGCCGGCGGTGCTGTTCGTAGCGCCTACCGCGTCCAGTCCCGGCGTCGTGCACTCGGTCGGCTACGATGGGTTCGTGCGGGTGCACGCAACCGGGGACAAGGACGACGTGCTCAAGGACGGCACCAGCGGCTCGGACATCACCATGAGCCTCGTGTCCAGGCCGTTCTTCTTCGGTGCGCCCAGGAACCTGAAGAAGGTGCGGGTAGCGCATGTCGCGTCGATCAACAGTGTGGCCGCAGACGTGCATGTGGGGGTCAGGAGCTATGGTGAGGTGAGCGCTCTGCAAACCGTTACGATTCCTGCGGGCGCGCTTACCCAAGCGAAGCGGAAGCGGGTCATGGTAACAGGGCGCGGAGATGCTCCACAGTTGGAACTGCACACGACCGACGACGTACGCATTTCACTACTTGGCCTTAGCGCCACAGTCCTGAAGGAGCGAGTGTAATCATGGCCCTGACCCCCGAAGAAGAACTCGCCCAACTTCAGTCCGCGCTCGCCGCACCTCCGCCGGGTACCGTAGGCACGGGCGGGACCACCACAGCGACCCCAGCGGCCCCTGCGGCCCCGGCACCCGCTCCGGCTGCCCCTACGTCACCCGCGCCCACCACGACAGCCGCAGCACCCGCTCCGCTGCCCCAGGGCGTGCCCACGTACGCGCCACCGCCACCGCCACCGCCTACGCCGTCAGCTTCGGCGTTGCCGGGGAAGATCGCGGATTATGCGTCCAACTGGATGCAGACCCCGAACAGGTACCTGTCGGAGCTTGCGACCACTACGCGGGCGGCCGGTGACGCTCGGCTCAAGGCGGCCGAGAAAGAGGGGCTTCGCGGGATCGAGGAATGGGCGGCCAGCCGTGGGCTCGTGGGCAGTAACCT
>JANLGX010000494.1 GCA_024654005.1 Gemmatimonadaceae bacterium
GGACTCGGGTGGCGGGTCACCGGTCCTTCGACCCCGCTTTGATTGACCCTTCCACCCCGTTCGTGATCGTCGTGTTGTCGTATTTCGTGTCAGCCCAACCGTTCCGCATCAGCCGCGGCGCGCTCGATCACGGCGGCGCCGACGGCTGCGCGCTTCCGCCGACTCGTGGCGCGCGGCTACTGCCACAATCGTCGGCGAGGCATCGGAAAGCCAGCCGAGGACGAAACAAGGGCGAATTCAACCTGCTGCCGAGCCCAATAAATGTGATGAATATCGACGCCGATTGAATGGCACAGACAGCAACGCAGATGGGCCCGTTTCCGGACATCCGCGCGAAGGGATTCTGTGAACGGCATCGCTTGCCCTATATCGTTGTCTGTCCGGCTAACGTCCGGCGCTCAGCCGCGGGCGCTCACCAGGACGACGGCGACCGTCGGCTGCATGCCGGGGTTGTTGGACTAAATCCGCCTGCGGCGGATAGATCAAGACTTCGATACTGACCGTCGGGTGTTTCCCAACGTCGTCGCGACGAAGCGCGTGAAGATCTCCTCCGGGGAGCGTTCCGAAACTCCCGCTCCCCGGAAGGAGAGACCGCATGACGCCCTTACGTCAACGGATGCTGGAGGATATGCAACTCCGGGGGTTGTCCGCAAGGACCCAGGAGTGCTACGTCGCCGCCGTCCGTCAATTCGCCGAGCATTTTCACACCCGTCCGGATCGCCTCACCGAGGAAGAGTTGCGCCAGTACTTTCTGTACTTGGCGAACGACAAGAAGGTCGCGCGCGCGACGGCGACGATCGCGTTGTGCGGGATCCGGTTCTTCTTCGAACAGACGCTCCGCCGGGAGTGGACGACGCTTCGGTTCGTCCGTCCGGTGCGCGAGAAGAAGTTGCCCGTGGTGTTGAGCCGTGAGGAAGTGCGCCACGTGCTGGGCCTGATCCGGATCCCCGTCTACCGCGAGTGCTTGACCACCATCTACGCCGGCGGGCTGCGACTCCTCGAAGGGGCGCGTCTGCAGGTCGCGGATATTGACAGCGGGCGGATGGTGCTCCACATCCATGGCAAGGGCAAACAGGACCGCTACGTCCCGCTACCCGCGCCGATCCTGCCGCGGCTGCGGGCGTATTGGCGGACCCATCGGTCGCCGGAATGGGTGTTTCCCGCGCCGACTCGCCGCGGGCTTCGCCACAGTCTGGCGCACCACGGCGGACCGGTCACCCGCAGCAGTCTCCAGAGCGCATTCCGGCGCGCGGTCCGGAAGAGCGGCATCGCCAAACGCGCCAGCGTGCACACGCTGAGACATTCGTACGCGACGCACTTACTGGAGGCCGGGGTCAATCTGCGGATCATTCAGGAAATCCTCGGCCACCGCAGCCTGCGCACGACCCAGATCTACACGCACCTGACGCGGGACGTGCAGGCCACGCTGACCGATCCGCTCAACGACCTGATGCGCGACCTCGGATCCCGCTGAGGTCGACATGCTCGAGGTGGCGGAGATCATCCGCCTGCACGGCGCGGCGTATCGCGCGCACGTCGGGGACCGGCTGCTCCCCAGTCAGGCGCGAGTCCTCCGGGACCTCGCGGCGTGCCGAACCGCGTACTTCGGCGGCCACCTCACCCAGTGTAGTCACTGCGAGCGGCAGGTCTATCGGTATCACTCCTGCCGCAACCGCCACTGTCCCAAGTGCCACGGCGATCAGACCGAGCGCTGGCTCGACGCGCAACGGGCGCGGCTCCTGCCGTGCCCGTACTATCTCGTCACCTTCACCCTGCCGCGAGAGTTACGCGCGCTGGCGTTCGGACACCAAGCCGTCGTCTACGGCGTGCTCATGCGCAGCGCGGCCGCCGCCCTACAGCACCTGGCCGCCGACCCCCGCTATGTCGGGGCGCGTCTCGGGTGTCTCGCCGTGCTGCACACCTGGACGCGCGCGATGCTCTATCATCCGCACGTCCATCTCCTCGTGACGGCGGGTGGCCTCTCGGCCGACGGCGCGCAGTGGGTCCCGCCGAAGCACCCCGCGTTCCTCGTGCCCGTGCAGGCCCTCTCGATCATCTTCCGCGCGAAGGTGTGTGCCGGGCTCCGGCGGGCGGGGTTACTCGACCCGGTGCCGCCCGCGGTGTGGACGACGCCGTGGGTCGTGCATGCGCAGCACGCGGGCCGCGGTCAGCAGGTGCTCGACTACCTCGGCCGCTATATGTTTCGCGTCGCGATCAGCCACAGCCGGCTGGAGCAGATCACCGACGGCCACGTGACGTTTCGCTATCGGGACAACCGGACGCAGGACGAGCGGCGCGTCACGCTCACCGGCGTCGAGTTTCTCGGGCGGTTCCTGCAGCACGTGCTCCCGCGCGGCTGCGCCAAGGTGCGCTACTACGGACTGTGGAGCGCGTCGCGTCGAGCGGACCATACGCACGCGCGGGGACTGTTGAATGCTCCCGCGCTCACCGCTCCCGCGGAACCGACAACGTCCGTGGCCCCGTCGACGTTACCGTCCCCTCCGCCACCTCGGTGTCCACACTGTCAGCATGGACACCTGATCCTCATCGCCGTGCTACGACCCCAGCGGAAGGTCCCCCCATGATGAGCCGCGACGTGAGCACGCAGCGGCTTCAGGCCCTCGCGAACGCGCGTCTCGAACGTGAGCGGTGTGGTGTCGGCCCTCGCACGATCACGCCCGTTGCGCGCGCCCCGCGACGCACGTCTCATCGCTCACGTCGCCGTCCACCACACCCTCGGCATGCCGATCACGACCGTCCTCGGGTCTGGGGCGCACGGTCGACACACCGCGACGCTCGATAGAATTCCAATCGCAACGCTCGTGCCTGGATTTCGTCCAACCCAGGATTTTGTCGCGGCTTCGCGCGACAAGAATCCTTAATTCGTTGTCGCGGCTTCGCGCGACAAGAATCCTTAA
>JANLGX010000237.1 GCA_024654005.1 Gemmatimonadaceae bacterium
CATTCCCGTTCGAGGGAGCATCACTGGCGTCGGCAATCCGCGCCACATTCATCAATCGAGATACTCCGATCCCATCAGGGGAGCCGCTTCCCCTGACGCGGGAATTTCTGGGGAGTCCTGACCGTCAAACCCAGTGGCGAGCGTTTCTGCAACGTGGAAGGCTGGACGGCCCGGCGAGCGCGGTCGTGCTGTCAGATGACTTGCGGTTGTTTTCCGGTCCTTTGCTCGCGAGTCTCCACGCCCATGGCGATTTCTCAGGAACATGGTCCCCCGGCGGGCCTTGGGTGCAAGCGGATCATGAGGCGTGATTCACCCTGTGAGTTGGGAGTACGCCTCGGCCGTTAAGAGCGTCTCCGCCTCCCCCGCACCATCCAGCTTCATCCTTATCATCCACCCGGCCCCGTAAGGATCGCTGTTCACCAGCGCCCGCTCCTTGTCGACCCGCTCGTTCGCCTCGACGACCTCACCGCATCCGGGCCAAACAGCTCGGTCACCATCTTCACCGCCTCGAACCGTGTCTGCGTGAACTCACGGCTATACGCGCACGCAGGCCCCGTTTTCCGCAGAATGGATCACGGGTCGGAAGTTCTGGCCGGCGGTGGCGCGGGTGGAGAGCGCGTACGGCGATCGCAACGTGGTGTGCTTGTGCCGGTGCTGCACGTCTCGGAGATCGCCCGCAGCCGTACGACGGTCACTGACGAGACAACCGGAGGCTAAGTCTTAACTTCAGTTCAAACCGGATATTCTCGCCGACGCTCGGGTTGTTGACATTACGGAGGCCATCAGGGCTGCCAGCCGAGAACAAGGCTAAGCGATTTGACGCCATGAACCCGGGTTGCCGCTTCTGGCGCAGGCTTCGGACACGGTTGGCTCGCTTCGCTATCATTGCGCAACTTTGGTGATCTGGCCAAGAAAAACGCGGTTACGTTAGTTAGTCCCTTCATCCACACCGTGCAGTGTGCCGCTGCGGAACTTGCCCCGGTGTCCGAGAGGGCCTTCCTTGATCCTCGAAAGTATCTCGTCCACTTCGCTAACCGCTGTGACCCTGATGATATCCGGTAGCAAGGCGCGAACACGTTAGGCGTCGTCACTTACATGGTTCTCTGTGAATAACTTAGGTAACCAACTCAACGAGATCGTTTGCTCAGCGCGAGGCGCTATGTTCGATCAAGCGGAGCTCGCCTGACGTCCTCCCCAATGCGGAGTCACTCAGGCTGTGAGTCGTTGGGGTGAATCGTCGTTCCTTTTCAGATCTCTTGCAAACTCAGCCGGGGTTCGGCCAGCGAGGCTGCTGTGCGGCCGAGTCTCGTTGTAGTCCTCCCGCCACGATTCGATCGACCGCTGCGCGTGCGTTAGGCTGGTGAACCATTCGGTGCTTAGGCATTCCTCCCGGAATCTCCCGTTGAAGCTTTCGATAAATGCGTTCTCAACTGGCTTGCCAGGCCGGATGAATTGAAGAGCCACGCCGTGATGATGCGCCCAGAGATCGAGCGCCCGGCCGGCGAACTCGGGGCCGTTGTCGCAGACGATGCTCCGCGGAAGTCCTCGCGTGAGAGCCAGACGGTCGAGCACCTGGATCACTCGGAGAGCCGGAAGCGAGTGCGCAACTTCGATTGCCGGGCATTCCCGCGTCAGATCATCGACGATCGTGAAGCAGCGGAATTGTCTCCCGTCAGCCAACGCATCGGACACGAAGTCCATACTCCATCTTTCGTTCGGCACGATGGGAGTCGGAAGCGGCACTCGGGGCACCGATACCCGCTTCTGCCTGCGACGCCGAGTCACGGCGAGACCCTCTTCCCGGTAAAGCCTCAAAACCAGCTTGTGATTCACCAGCTTGCCTTCCCGTCTCAGCAGTATGTGCAACCGCTCGTAACCCCACTTCGGGCGCTTGGCAGCCAGCTCGCGAAGCCTCAAGCGAAGATCAGCATGAGCCGGTCGTCGTATCTGGTAATGCCATCGCGATCTGCTCAGGTTGATGAGCTCGCAGGCCCGGCGCGCACTCGTCGGGAAGCTCCCGATGAGATAGGTGACAACCTCGCGCCGCTGAGCGGTCGTCACCACTTTCGTCCCACCACGTCTTTGAGCATCGCGTTGTCCAGCGACAGATCCGCCACCAACCTCTTAAGCCGACGGTTCTCATCCTCGAGAGCCTTGAGCCGCTTCGCCTCGCTCAACTGTAGGCCACCGTACTTGGCTCGCCACCGGAAGAAAGTCTGCTCCGTGATGCCGTGCTTCCGGCAGACCTCGCGAATGGATACGCTGCTGCTTGCTTCGTGGAGCACAGCAATGATCTGCTCTTCGGTAAATCTCGTCCTCTTCATCAGGTCCTCCCCGCCTCTCGGCGGGTCAGGACTCACAACCTACGAAATGGCTCCGATTTGGGGGAGGACGTCAGCCGGTGCAAGGGTTCCTGCTGACATCCAATATTTTCTGGAGTCGTATGAGCATTGCCTGCAAATTGCAGATTGGCTAGAGGTTGAACTTCACGGGCATTGGCACAGTTCGGATTACGAAGACAGGAGCGCGTCACAACAGTTGGCGCTCCCACATCTCGATTCGGAAAGCGGCATTCCTGGCTTTCTCACCGACCCCGATGTTGATAAGCCAGATCAACCGCAGGCTGACGGCTAACAAAGGCGTTGTTGCTGTCAATTGCTCTAAGATGCATGCGCCGGTCGCAATTAGTGGATGGGGTGCAGCGGAGTTTGGATGTTAGCCAAGCGAGAACGAGGGCTGCCCCGGTATGCCCAGTCAACGAGACGTCATGCGTAAGCTGATTCGTCAATATCGCGGCGACGAAGCCGCGATTGGTCGGGAGTACGCGGCCGCCGAGCGGCGTGGCGAGGTTGCTCGTAAGAGCAATGACTATGGTCTGACGGCCGAGGACTATGCGAGGCGCCTTCTGGAAGATGCGAGAAAGAAGGGCTGCATTCGTGGCTTTGGTTAACGCGCGACCCAAGTGATCGACGAGTTCCCTCGACTCAATGTCCACCGACTGAGCGGCAGCGAGACGTTTACCGTCGCCGGACAGCCCGCCGGATTCGATCTCTCATCGTTCTGGCAGTGGTCCAGCTCTGACCTGGTCGTGAACGTCGTTCGCGGACTTCTCGCGGAATATTTGGTTGCTCAGGCTCTCGGGCTGGCGGGAGACGTGCGGGACCCGTGGCAGCCATACGACCTCAAGACGCCGCGAGGGCTGACGCTCGAAGTCAAATCGTGTTCGTATCTGCAAAGTTGGTGGCAGAAGAAGCCTTCGGATATCGGCTTCAGCATTGCCGAAACCACCGCATGGAGCGCGGATACGGCCGCGTTTGTCGGCGGACGCCAACGACAGGCGCACGTGTATGTGTTCGCGCTGCTGAAGCATCGAGATAAGCGCACCCTTGACCCGCGGGACCTGGATCAGTGGGAGTTCTACCTGGTGCCGACCAAAGCAGTTACGGACCGTTGCGGCTCGCGTAAATACCTTCCGATGAAGGGCCTTTTGCAGCTAGATCCGTTTCGTGCCACGTATGAGGGTCTCGCCGCTACCGTCTCGCGCTTGGAGGACGAGATTCTCGCAAGTCCGTAGCAGGGCCATGCATGCAGCTATATGGCATCGCGCCAATGGGACATCCCGGGCCATTCGCATGAGAAGTCGCGCAGATCTTGAATCAATCCATCGCTTCAGCAGCAAACACCGCGAGCTGCTCAGCGCGAGTAAGTTCGCGTGCTGCTTCTACTGTAAGGCCCGCTTCTCCCCGGCTGAGATTGAAGACTGGATCGACGGACGGCACGTGGAACCGGCCGGCGCGGCTGAGGGGACCACGGCCCTTTGTCCGAGATGTGGAATCGATGCCGTCCTCCCGTCTGCAGCGCCCATACGCTGGGATGACGCCTTGCTGGACGAGATGAACAAATACTCGTTCTGACTAACGACGGCGCATCGAGCGACCACAACACGATCGTGGCTGTGGGCACCTCGCAGGGCTGCCCGCGTCTGGACTCTGGCGTCCGGTCCCACCGTGAGCGTAGCGTTGATAGGAACCGCGTTTCGGAGGACCGCCAGTGAGACATTCCGCCCTGCTCCTGATCGTCTTTGTCGGCTGTAGCTTGCACTCCGGTCCAGAGCAGGATCCAGTAACGGTGACACTGATCGCCCCGACCGCCGTGACGGGAACGTGGAGCCTCATCGACACGTCGCGAGTACTCAGCTGTGCGTACAACCTCACCGCGGTGGCGAGCGGGGGGCGGGCCGAGGAGACGGTCGTGTGGACGGGCGCCACCATTTGGCTTGACGCGCCTCCCGCATTACTGGCCACGCAGCCGCACCCAGCTACCCGGGTGGCCGGGTGGTTCGGCGCTCCAGACCTCGCGAGTGGTTCTTCGGTTACGGCGCAACTTTCCGTCGGCCGCGAGGCGCCGTTCACCGCCGCGCATCAACTGAGGTATCGCACAACCCGCGGCGCGCCTTCGAGGGCGGGGGCGACGGTGCAGTGCCTCGCTCCCTAGCGGCGAGTCACTCGGGTCGGCGCCGTATCTGGCTGCTTTCCGTCTCCATCATCCTAGGCTGCGCTTCCGAGCCGCCCGCAGATGACGACGCGTACGAGCATGTCATGCGCCCGGTTGGAATCAATCCTTAAGAGAATCTGAGATGTTAGTCCGCCACGACTCAGTGCTCTCCGGGAGGCGTTACCGACTGACGACAGCAAGCTGAACCTGTGCCGTTACCCGGCGGAATTGCACTATCAACGTAGCAAGCCCCGGGCCCCCGCCGACGACGCGGATTGTGGCGGGCGTATATCGCTGGACCCACAAATCCGCCCACACTGGCCCCCGAGTATCCACAGCGATCGGCACGCCTGAGATCGCCGCGCCAAGGGAATCCAGCGCACTTACGGCCACTTCGATGGTGTCGCCGGTGAAGATCGTGTCCCGCGGCAAGCGGAGCGAAAGCTGCGCTACGGGCGGCACGACTCGCACCGATGTTTCCCCGCGCGCGCCGCGCGCGGCTACCGTAACACGAATGGTTCCAGCTTTCAAACCCCGAAGCAACGCTTGCGCCGGCGTGGTGCTGTCGTTCGGTGGCGGTGCGAGCGGTGTAACCGTAGCAACGGTCGGATCGGATACCGTCCAGCGTGCATCGAGCAAACGGTCGTACACCAGCAAGCCAAGTGCGCCACTCGGGCGACCGGTGGCGGACATTTGCAGCGTGTCGCCCACTTCCACCCCTGGGCCCGCGCTAACGGTGATTATCAACTCTCCGCCGAGCGCAGACGTGATCGAGGACAGATCGAAGTCGCGGCAGCCGGCGGTCGCAATGACGAATACCCACGCAAATTGTCGAATACGCATGCGCGCAACCTGCGCCAGCCCGCTGGGCGCGCCCATACGTCAGGTTACGTAGCTAACCGCTGCTGCACTTCGCCATTGCGGTTACCGGCGGCGGTGGCTCGAGCGGATCCCCTGTCAGGCTGGCCAGGCCCTGCGGAAGCTCATCCCCGTCGAGCAGTTCACCCTCGCGAACGGCATGAAGGTCATCTTCCACGTGGACCGCTCCGATCCCGTGGTCGCTGTCTCGCTCAACGCGCACGTCGGCTCGTCGCGCGAGGTGCCGGGGCGCACGGGATTCGCCCACCTGTTCGAGCACCTCTTCTTCCTCGACTCCGAGAACCTGGGCAAGGGCGGACTGGACGCGATGAGCGCGCGGATCGGCGGGTCGGGCGCGAACGGCTCCACGAGCCGCGACATCACCGACTACCTCCAGACGGTCCCGAACGACGCGCTCGAGAAGATGATCTGGGCGGAAGCGGACAAGATCGGCTTCTTCATCAACACTGTGACGGAGCCGGTGCTCGCCAAGGAGAAGCAGGTCGTCAAGAACGAGAAGGTGCCCGCACGCAGCGCGCCGGCGAGGCGCCACTTCTCATCCAGGCGTGCCTGGAGAGCGAGGGCGACGAGATCTGGTCGCGCGAGGTGCGGGCGCTGGTAGCGGCCGCCGCGGCGCATCCCGACGCGCGGCCGTTCCTGGTGACGCTCGACGCGGTTCCGCCGCGGCAGCGCATGCCGGACGGACTCACCTGGGCGCCGGCCGCCCGCTGGTTGCTGGAGGAGATGTGATGTCCGGGGCAGCGGACAACTCTAGTCGCGTGGAGCCGTGTTGTCGCGAAGCCCAACTCCTAATCAGGCCCGGCCCGGGCGGTCCTGATCGCAGCAAGTCCGCGTTCCGCCGCCGGCATTTGTGGATCCAGCCGCACCGCCGCCCTGAACTCTGCTTCAGCCTGATCGAGTTGACCCCGCTGCATGAAAAACACGCCGAGAACGACGTGGGCCCCCGGCTGGTCGGCATTGTAGCGTTGACTGGCCACGAATTCCGCCGCAGCCATGTCGAACGCGCGGCGCTCAGCCCCGCTGCGCAGCGAATCGGCAACGGGCGCAAGCAGCCACGCGGCGCCCTGGCGGACGGCGCGGGTGCTGTCGAAAAGCATCGGCACGGCAAGCTCCAGTCGATCAGAAATGTCAAAGCCTTCGGCGATCTGCAGAGCGGCGAGTCGAACCAACGGGCGGCTGTCGCGCGCCTGAGCGCGTGCCGTTTGGAGCGAGACCGACCCCGGATGAGCCGCAAGTCGTCCGAGCGCTGACGCGCGCACGAACCATGGCTGTGATGAATCGGTCGCAACGCGTGCCAGCACGCCGGTCGCGCTCGATTCACGTCGATCGTCAGCCGCAAACGCGTCGGCAAATCGCTGAAATCCCCGACGCGGATTCTGATACCAGACATCCACCAGCGAGGCTGCCCACCGTCCGTCCCGATCCCCGTGGCATCCTGTGCAGGCATTGGGCACACCGAGCGTGACGCTCAGATCCGGGCGCGGAATTCGAATGCTGTGATCGTGCCGCGGATCGATCTCCATATATACAGTTGCCGGCATATGACAGGCAGCGCACGCCGCACCGGGACCGCCGTCACGGTGATGATGGTGCGCCGGAGTGTCGTACTTCGGCGCAGAGTGACACTGGGTGCAGACCTTGTTCCCGGGTAGACGAAGTTTCGCGGTGTGCGGATCGTGACAATCGGAACAGGTCACACCAGCTGCGTACATCCTGCTCTGGAGAAAAGAACCGTCGTCGTACACTTCCTCCTTTTGTTGCCCGTCGGGATAGTAGAGCTCGGCGATGATAGTCGGGATGTAATAGTCGAGCAGGCGCGCTCCGGCCGTGTAGCCATCGGCAATGTGAGTGCGACTAGCGTGACACTGCGCGCACACGTCGATCTCGTGATCGGTGCGACGCGGCGCGCTGCGGCTGATCAGTCCCGAGCTCGAATCAGTCGCCCAATGCACCCCATGTCGCTCGGTGAGCGCTGATTCGAGTCCATCGTCCCGCCAGAAAATCCTCCGCAGGAACGCAGGATAGCGGCCCCACCTCGCGTGCTTCGAGCCCGGACCATGACACGCCTCGCAAGCCACGTTGAGCTCGGCGAAAGAAGTCCGGAACTGATTCGTGCTCTCGTCATATCTTTTTCTGACCGCCGTGGAATGACAATCGGCACAGCTGTGGTTCCAGTTGTACCCGCCGCCGGTCCAATGCAGCAGGTCCTGGGGCCCCGCGCTATGGCCAGTGGTGAGCGAGAACCAGCGCTGCCCACCCTGATCCACGGGGCGAGCATCCCATGCGAGGGTAAGCGCCTGCGCGCGTCCGCGTGCGAGCTCGACGAGATACTGCTGAAGCGGATAGACGCCGAATGTCCAGCGAATCTCATAATCGTGGAGTGAGCCGTCTTCGCCGTCGGTGTTGACGAAGTAGCGATCGCCGCGGCGAAAGAACGTCGACGTGATGTCGTCAGTCGTGAAGCGCGTGCTGTCGAAGCGGCCGAGCACTGTGCCTGGCTTGGCGTTCTGCATGGCCATGGCATGCTGCGACGATTTCCATGACGCGGCCTCGGCTGAATGGCACGATGCGCACGCGTTGGCGCCGACGAACTCGGCGCGGGGATTGTCGCCGGATTGCATTCGAGCTGGCCGAGTCCGAGAAACGACGAACGCCGCAATCGCAATCAGAGCGATGGCGCTCGCCATGGTCACCCGCAAGCGTATGATCGATGGCATCACTTCCAAATATCAGCCGCTGCCATCAGCACGCACAGCTTTTCCCCCGGGATTTCCAGAACGTTCCTGCACTGCAGTGATGTGAGATTGGGGAGTGTCCCGGCCGGATCAACGGGCCCGATGTCTTTCTTTGTGACGAGCGTAGGTAGCGGCAAGGGCGCCGATCTTGGCGGATTGAGCGGCGCTGACCGGCATTGTCAGGATCTCGCGGCCGCCGGCCGCAGTTCAACCTTGGGCGTTGACCCGCGCAAACTCTAGTCGCGTGGAGCCGTGTTCTCGCGAAGCCAAACATCGAGCGCCACACGAGGCAGGGTTATTCCGTCTATGGCCACGGCGGATCCGGCGGCTTCGGGATCAGCGCCGAGGCGCGGACGGTGCCCAACGGGCCGGGCGGGGCTCCGCTGACCGTCGTAGTGCTGTCGAATTACGACGCCGTTGCACGGCCCGTTTCCCAGACGGTGCTCGATCTAATGCTGTCGCCCCGCGCTACCAGCCCGTAGCGGACGCCTAGCGCTCCAGCACCCCCGCGAGCACGGCGATGGCCGTTACCGCCCCGACCCAGAAGACAAACGACCACTTCATCAGGTCTGCCTTCACGTCGCCGAGCCTGAACTCGAGTGTCTGAAAGCGCTGATCGATGCGGTCGAACCGGGCATCGATCGCGTCAAACCGCGCCTGCATCTCGCGCCTGAACTCAAGGAACTCGGCGCGAAACGCGGCGTGCTCCGCCCGCATCTCGTCAACGATCGTCACGAGATCCTCCGCGGCAGGAGCACCGAGCGCCTCGCGGAGCGAGATGGGAAGTCGGGTAGTTGCCAGGACAGTGTGGGCTGAGGTGCCCACAAGGTGTAGAGGCCCGGCCTCCACGCCGGTATCCGACGACTGCACCCAGCATCTGTTCGCTGCATGCTGCAACATACGCTCGGCGGCCTCGCCGAGTCGATAGCGGACTAGGACTTCATGCCGTGAGCCGCGATTGCATCGGTCAGGCGCATCCGCGCCTCAGGGCGTGAACAGCCGGGGATCGCGCAGCGCCCCGTTCCACGGCCGCAGCCACACGGTGCCGTTCCACGCGTGCGCCAGATATCGGTTGACCGCGTCCATCTCCGCCGGCGCGTACTGCGTGCGATGACAGGCGAACGCCTCGCGACCGGCCTCGAGGTCCCGCTCCTCGAACGGCACGCGCACGGTCAGCAGCGCCTCGGCCATGCCGGTCACACCGGGCCTTGCCGGTGGGGCGGTGCGCAGACGCTCGGTCGGCAGTGACGCGTACAGCAGGTCCACATCCAGGTAGCGCGCGTCGCCCTGCACGATCTGGGTCACGACGTTGCCCACGAGCCGGTGGTCGGGATGGCCGGTGCCTCCCTCCGGGCCGATGGTGATGATCGCCGCTGGCTGGAGCGAGTCGATGATCGCCACGAGCGCCGAGCGCAGCCTGCCGAGCTCGGCGAACGACGCGAGGCCGCCATCAGGAAGGCCGAGCAGGCGAAGCCGTCTTACACCGAGCCGCTCGGCGGCGCAGCTCGCCTCCAGCACGCGCGCGGCGGCCAGCTCGGGCCCGGCCGGAATTTGCGCGAAATCGCGAACGCCCTTGGCGCCGTCGGTGGCGATCACGAGATGGGTCTCGCGTCCCTCCCGCGCGAGCCGCGACAGCAGTGGGCCGATGATGCGCTCGTCATCGGGGTGCGCGAACACGGCGACTATTGGGCGGGTGGCCTCGGCCTGAGCTTGAGCCGGAAGCGGGACGACCGCGGCCAGCGCGACTGCCACGATGGATTGCAGGGTTGGGCGCATGAAGAAATTGTAGCCTCAAACCGGCGATGGGGGCGGGCAGCAGCGTACGCCGCGGGGGCCGCGCTCGTCGTGTTTGTCTTTCCGCCGCTGTTCGACTACCTCTAGCCGAGTGCTAGATGTGGCGGCGAACCCTCTCCCCTGAGCGGATGATATGAAAACTCTCCTCTGCCTCCTGCTGATCGCCTCACCGCTCGCCGCGCAGCTGCGTCCGGTGAGCACATACTCGATCGTCGCGCGTGATTCGGCCACCGGCCAGATCGGCGTGGCTGTTCAATCACATTGGTTCGGCGTCGGCCAGATCGTGCCGTGGGCGGAAGCCGGAGTTGGCGGAATCGCCACCCAGAGTTTCGTGGACCCGGCGTACGGGAAGCTCGGGCTGGATCTGCTGCGCGCGGGCAAGACCGCGCCGGAGGCGTTACGCGCGCTGCTGCACGGAGACGCTGCCTGCCAGGTACGGCAGGTCGGCATGGTTGACGCGAAGGGAGATGTCGCAACCTTCACCGGCAGTCGCGACATCATCGCCGCGGGCGGTATCGCGGGAAACCAATCCGCGACGACGCAGGTACAGTGCGGATCGGCGGGCGGGACGCTGCTCGTCGGGCGGGACTTCGCCGTACAGGCGAACCTGATGGCGAATGAGACGGTATGGCCCGCCATGTCCAGGGCCTTCACCGGCACCACCGGCGATCTCGCCGACCGCATGCTCGCTGCGCTCGAGGCGGCCCAGGCGGCGGGTGGCGACATCCGGGGCAAGCAGTCCGCGGCGCTCGTGGTGGTGAAGGGGACAGGCACCGGCAGGCCGTGGCAGGACCGGCTGTTCGACGTCCGGGTGGACGACCACGCGGAGCCGCTGACAGAGCTCCGCCGGCTCGTGGCCATACACCGCGCGTACAACCACATGAACGCCGGCGATCTGGCGGTGGAACACGGCGACGCCGAATCGGCGCTGCGAGAGTATGCGGCCGCGGAACGGATCGCGGCGACAACCCCGGGCATCGCCCCCAGCCGGCACGCGGAGATGCTCTACTGGCATGCGGTCGCGCTGGTCAACATGAACCGCCTGGAAGAGTCACTGCCACTGTTTGCCCGCGCGTTCGAGTTACAGCCGGCCTGGCGCGAGCTCACCTCGCGGCTGCCGGGGGCCGGGTTGCTGCCCGATGACTCTCGCCTGATCGAGCGGATCACGACGGCGCGACCAGCAGGCCGACAGCGCTGACCCAACTGACGTCCTGTTAGAACGCGCAGGCAAATCGCGACGGAGGAGCTCATGGCGGAATCGAACGGGGGCAGCACTCAGACCACGCGCGTCCAGCTTGGATGCGGTACGCTCATCTTAATCGCGTTGATCGTGATGATGTTTTCCGACCGCGACGTCGATCAGAAGGACATCGACGAGCTGCGCGATCAGCTTACCCGGGTCGAGGCGAAGCTCGATAGCCTGAACGCGCGATTGGGACCCTCCGCGACGCCTTAATGGCCCGTGGATTGCGCCCAGGATGGCGGTGTAACCAGGAGAGTCTATGCGCTCACGGATTCTGTTCGCGGTCTTAATGGCCGGTGTGACGTATGCATGCGCGCGCCCAACGCAGCCAGGCCCGGAAGATCCTGCCTGGCTGGGAGCCTTGATCGCGCAGATTGAGCGCGAGCCCGTAACCAATCCGCCTTCGTCCATCGTTCGCTACCAGTACAAGGACGAGACCGTGTACTACCGGCCGTCCCGGTGCTGCGATGTCTTCAGCGACCTATATGATTTCAGCGGCGTGCTCATCTGTCACCCCGATGGAGGGATCGCGGGTGCCGGCGACGGAAGGTGTGGAGATTTTGCGGCGACGCGTTCAGCCGGTCAAATCGTGTGGGCCGATTCGCGGCGCTGAGGCGAGCGGAGGGCGTTCAGCCTGTCAGCTGCGAGTACGCCGCGGCAGTCAGCAGCGTCTCCGTCTCGGCAGCGTCATCGAGCTTCATCCGGATCATCCAGCCGGCGCCGTAGGGATCGCTGTTCACCAGCGCGGGCTCCTTGTCGAGCCGCTCGTTCACCTCGATCACTTCGCCGGCCACGGGGCTGAACAGCTCCGACACGGCCTTCACCGCCTCGATCGTTCCAAAGACGTCGTGCCGCGCGAACTTCGCGCCGACCTTCGGAAGCTCGACGTAGACGACATCGCCCAGCTCGCCCTGCGCGAAATCAGTGATGCCGACCTCGGCCGTCGAGGGAGCAGTCGTCCGGACGTACTCGTGTTGCTCGGTGTAGCGCAGATCGCCAGGAACGTTCGCCAAGGTTGCTCCGGTCAGGGCTCGTAGAGAGACGGTGGAGCCCGAAGTCTAACCGTGCAGGCTGGTCTCGTTCAAGAAACCCTGGCTTCTTCCGACGTCAGCGCGGCTTCGCGCTCCAGCTCGGCCCAGAGCGAGGCCACCGCTTTCTTCAGCTCCGGCATGGAGCCCGTGTTCTCGATCACGTAGTCCGCGCGTGCGCGCTTGAGCTCGGCCGGCATCTGCGCCGCGATCATCGCCAGCGCTTCGGCCTCCTCGAGCCCGCGCTTCTTGAGCAGCCGCTCGAACCGGACCGGACGCGGGGCGTCCACCAGCGCGATCTTGTCGAACTCGTCCACCATGTGCTTCTCGAACAGGAGCGGCACCACGCACACCACGACCCGGTCGCCGCGCTCGCGCGCCTCGGCGATCGCCTCATCGCGCCGCTTCTCGATCTCCGGGTGGACGATCTCGTTCAGCTCCAGGAGCTCATCGGGATCCTGGAAGACGGTGTTCCGCAGGGCGTCGCGGTCGAGCGAGCCGTCCGGCGCCAGAACCGAATTCCCCCAGTTGGCGGTGATCGCCTCGAGCGCGGGCGTGCCGGGCTCCACCACTTCACGGGCGAGCACGTCGGAATCGATGATGGTCGCGCCATGCTCGCCGAACAGGCGGCTGACCTCGGTCTTTCCACCGGCGATGTTACCTGTCAGGCCTACGAGAAGCATCTAAGTGCGGTATGAGAAGGGGGTGATCCCGCCTGGGTTCCGGCGCGGGGGATACACTTTGGGGAATTCGCAGGGCAGGAGCAATGCCTAGTTTCGGTAAACAAATGAGGGGCGGGTCAAAGACGGGGCGCGGGGTCCGTTTCCCGTCGTTCAGTGGCTCCGTTGGGGCGTAAAGACCGGAGACCGGCTACAACAGGGTAACTTGGGCGGCGTCGGCCGGGGGTACGGAATGACACATACGACACCGCGCCTCGTACGAATCGGCCGCGCCGACCATGATCTGGGGGGACGAATAAGGCGCCGGCTTGCCGTCGATCAGCCGCTGATTGCGGCTCGCAGGGCCGCCGCACAGGACGCAGATCGCATGCAGTTTGTCCACGACCTCGGCCACGGCCATGAGCTGTGGCATCGCCCCGAACGGCTCGCCCCGGAAATCTGTG
>JANLGX010000240.1 GCA_024654005.1 Gemmatimonadaceae bacterium
GACCTCCAGCCCCACCGTCGCGGCCTGTAGAAGGCAGCGGATCAAACTGACCGGCGTGCACTCCAGCAGGCGCGGGTTGCGCGATAGAGACGTGAGCGCGACGGCCGCGAATCGTTCCGGCTTGATGATCGACGGCAACATGTCCTTGATGCGGGCTTGGAACGTGGGATTGTTGACCCACGCCTCCACCTTATCCGTGACGGCTCCCCGTTTCACGATCTCGCCTGAAGACAGTGTGTTCACCATTTACTTCGACCTCCTCAGCACGCGGTATTCCGCCGGTGCCGCCGTGTAACCGCTGCGCTTCTGCGTCCGCAACGTGAACGCCTTCGTCCCGTCCGGGTACAGACCCAGCTCGGCGCCGCCGATCGCCGCCTTCAGGACGTTCTCGATCCCGTCGATGCGGTCCTTGAGGATCTTCGCCTCACCCTTCGCCGTGTCGAGATCGCGTGCCCAGTCATACGCGTCGACAGGGAGCACGACCGTCTCGCCCACAGCGGTTACAGGCCAGAGCTTGGCGATAGCCTCGCTTGTGGCTTCGCTCGCGTCCGCAGGCGGGGGAGCGTCATCGACTACGTACTGCCAGAAGGCGCGGCTAGCCTCCACGATCTCGCGGATTACCGCCTCGTCGCGGTCGACGTCGCACCACATGAACCGGTTGCCGCCGACGAGGACCCCGACAGAAGCGCGGGGAGCCCCGGTCACGAACATCTGATGCTGGCATTGGATGTTGACGTGCGCCGGAGCACCGTCCTGCCAGTCCTTGATGCGGGTGCCGTCGGTCGTCTTGATCTCGACCGGGATGCCAGGTTCGTCGGCCAGCCGGTAGTCCGGGGTTGCCAGCATGAACGGCACGAGCTTCGAGCGCAGAAGCCAGCCCCATTGCAGGAGTTTCCGGCCTGTCCTGCGTTCGTACTCCTCTGCGACCAGGGGCTCAAGCCGTTGGCCCCACATCACCCGCTCGTTATCGTCAAGATCGACGTCGGGGAGCCTGCCCGTCTTGATCCCCCACAGACCGATGGCAGAACCCCACTTCGAGGCTCCGGTCAGAACGGCGGACTCTGAGGCTCCGACGCCGCTCTTGCGTGCCTTGAGCCACTCGTCGCGGCTGGCCGCTGACACGAGGGATTCGTAGTCCTCGGTTAAGGGCTGAGTGGTCGTGAGGGTGGTCATCGCGTCTCCTAAATGCTGTCGGGGTGCGGTTTGGCGCATGGCCCGTGTACGTGCGCGGCTTCGGGCTCAACATCGGCCCCGCTGTAGGCGTCGACTTGCGCGTGGACGCTGGCGGGTAGCATGGCGAAGTAAGCCCTGCGCTTCTCCTGCCACGCCTGCCTGTCGCCCTCGTTTGGGAACCATTCAGGTTCTTCGATGAACGCCAGCGCCCACGCTAACGCCTCTCGCATCGTGCAGCCGATGGCGTCGTGGAGCTGGGCCGGGGTGGTGTCGATCAGCGTTACGGAGACGTATGCCGAATCCTCGTTGGCGTAGAGCGAGGCGGTGACCTTCGGCAGCTCGAACACGGGCGGGTCGCGGGCCAGGATGTCATTTTTCAGTACGAGTTTCATTGCTTCGTCTCCAACTCGTCGTGATAGAGAAAGTGGCTAGGGATTGGACAGTAGTCGTCACGGCACGGCGTCGCGGCCCCGCGGCTGCATGGACAGTTACAGGCCGCGCCGTGCGGGTGGCGGATCAGGTCCTCATGGCCGCGGGCAAGCAAGATGGCATCTACGACCGGCGTCAGGGCGTCGTAGATCGCCATCAAGTGGGAATC
>JANLGX010000251.1 GCA_024654005.1 Gemmatimonadaceae bacterium
GATGAAAATTATGAAGGCGAACTCGTTGAAGGATATCAATGAAGGGCCGTACGCAGAATTCACGAACGGCAAAGATTTTGCCATGACTAAGAACAAAGACGGTTCGGTGAATTTCTATCACGAGGGTGAGCCGGATAAAGTGCTATTTAAGACGGATAAGAATGATGAGAACCCACTAGCCTCGTTCAAAGAGTACCTCGCTACACAGGCTGTGGCTGATCCGGCGAAGACTGTGGCGTTTCTTGACAAGTTCCGCGCGCAGAATATGAAGAGCAAAGAACTCGACGCTGCACTTGAAGCGAAGAAACAGAACGCGGCGCTTATGCGCGCAATTTATGCTGCGCGCGAGGCGAACAAAGAGACCCCCTCCGAAGCGTTGACCGCGAAGGCAAAGGCTATCGCGCAAGCAATACAAGGAGCGGATCCAAAGGTCTCTGCTCCCGACGCTTTGCAGCAAGCGTACAAGCAGTTGGTTCCTGGGCGCGCGGATAAAACAGAACGCGCCTTTCCTCCAGAGGTCGACAAAGCAGCCGCGGCTGCGTACGCTGATGTCAATATAACCGATACAAAAGCACTTGGAGCCTTCGATGCGAAATATCCTGAGTGGAGAGCCACACATTTTAACGCACCTGTATTGAAGATTGTGGGGGCTCCGACGCCCGCGACTCCAGGAGCTACTACAGGCCGGTCGCTCGGAAGCCCCGCTAGCGCAGTATTCCAACCTTCTGCGACGTCTTATTCTCTTGCACGCCGAGGTTCTAGGCCGGATACGAGCAATATGCTGCGAGGAATTCCCCAGTCTGAAATGGATGCGCAGCAATTGCAGTGGTTTCTTGATCAACAAGCCGCACGAGGACGGGGTCTTGGGAGGTAACCATGCCCTCGTTCGCTGAAGTAAAAAAGCTGTACCCAGGGTGGAATGATACAGCTATCCTCGACGCTATCGCCAAGGACAATGGGGTAGATCCTGGATATGTAGCCGGATACCTGGGATACGACACGTCCCGCGGGCTTGGTAGTGATGTCCGTGCTGCGCTGAAACAAGGCGTTGAGCAACTTCCTGGACAGGTAGCGGGACTCGCCGATGTGCCCTTCGCCCTGGCCGGTCTAGGCCGGCCGGTGACGCGCGCGGCGAACTGGGTGGGCGAGGCGACCGGGTTCCAACCTGGGCAGTGGGCGCAGGAGTCGCAGCAGAATGACATGTCACCTGAGTACCAGCAGCAGGCGCAGGAAGTTCAGCAAGCGTGGGATGATCCGAACGCAGGGGCTTGGGATGTAACCAAAGCATACCTGCAGAACCCCCGGTACACCGGGGTAAACATTGTGCAGTCGGTGCCAGGAATCGCGGCTATGGGGGCTGGAGGTCGTGCGCTCTCAGTGGCGGGCCGAGTGGCCGGGATCGGACTTGGTGAGGCTGCGGGGGGCATGGGGCCCGTGCGCGCGACCGCTGCGCCGTACTTGGAGCGAGTCGTTGGGCAAAAGGCGCTAGTTCCCGTGGCCGGAGGCCTCGCTGAAGGCGCGCAGCAGACTGGGCAGCAGATGGATCAGTATAGCCCTGATCTGCCGAACCAGCAGCGTAACGCCGTGTCCTCCTTGCTCACCGGTGCAGGCACAGGGCTCATCACCGCGGCGAGTGGCGGCATTGCGCGCGGGCTCGGGTTCGAGACGGTTGAGACGGCCATGATCGGTGGGAAGTCAGTGGATCTCCTCAGTGCGGCCAAGCGTCCGATGTCTCTACCTGGGCGTGTAGTTGCCGGCGCGTTTATGGAGGGGCCAGTAGAAGAGGCTTCTCAGAGTGCTTTGCAGCAAGTAGGACAGAACTGGTCGACTGATCGTCCCCTGGGCGAGGGGGTAGCGCGGCAAGTCGTAGAAGGTGGAATCGCTGGCGCGGCCATGGGTGGCGCGTTCAATGTGGCTACTGGGCGCTCGCGCGCGGCGTGGCAAAGAGACATAGAGGCGGCGAAAGTTGCGGCGGCGAATCCAACGCTCGCGCCGGAGGCGAGACAGCAGGCGGCGGAGTTTCTTCAAGCCGTAGGAGTGCCCTATGCCCCAGACACCGCGGGTGTTCACGATCTCCTGAATTCAGATCGGCCGGTGTTCTCCCTTGAACCTTCGCCCAGCCAGCTAGCTGGCCCTACCCCAGATCAACGGGCTCCAGCGGTAACGCCAGAGGCGAACCCCGGGCAGTTGGATATGGTCGCTATCCAGCAGATGGAGTCTGTTGCACGGCAACAGCAGTTCGAACA
>JANLGX010000254.1 GCA_024654005.1 Gemmatimonadaceae bacterium
AGCTTCGCCGGCTCCGGCATGCAGGGCCGGACGGCTGGGTCCTTCCTGGGCACCATGTCCGGCGACGACATGACCTTCACGATGGACATGCCGACAAGCAGCATGATGTCGTCCGGGTGTTCGTCGAAAGCCACGGGCACTGCGCACGTCAATCGAATGACAATGCCGATGACGATGACCGGCACCTACGGCGGCTCGAACTTGTGCTCCGGGACGTTCACGGGCGGCCAGATGACCATGAACCGCCGCTGAGCGAGGTCGGCGTTGAGCGGGCAGGACCGTTGCTGCCTGTCCGCGTCAGCGCCACAATCGAGCTAGGGTTGACGTACGCGCACTCCGATCGCTCGCCGGGAGTTCCTTCAGCAGACGCTCGGCGCCGCCGCGCTGGCGGCGGTTCCGCTGCCGCTGCGGCGACCGCAGCTCCAGGTCCCGGTCCGCGAGTTCTCACTGGTGGCGCGCGCCGCCAACATCGATGTCGGCGGGGCGCGCACGTGGCGGATCTGGGCCTACAACGGCATGCTGCCGGGGCCAGAGTTACGCGTCCGCGAGGGTGAACGCCTCCGCGTCGTCCTGACGAACGAACTGCCCGACCCGACGTCGATCCATGGCACGGCCTGCCGGTGCCCAACGCCATGGACGGCGTTCCCGGCGTCACGCAGGCGCCGGTCATGCCCGGCGAGTCCTTCACGTACGAGTTCGCCGCCGCGCCCGCCGGGACATACTTCTGTCATCCGCACGTTGGCCTAGCCTCAGAACTCAGTGAATGGAAATCGGGCCTTCGCTAACCGGTTGCGACAGTGAAGGATACCGGATCGGCATATTGACATAATTTAGTTTAACTATTGTGGAGGTGACGTGGTATGCTGGCGGCCATGCCGAGCGCCGACCTCGCCGATCACGACACCTCGTTTCGGGTCCCGCCGCCGTTGCAGGTGACCCGCGTGAGCGCGTTCGAAGTCGTCCACATTGGGGCCACCCCGATTGCGCAATACGCCATCTCGGACGTGACGGCGCGCCGTCACGTGATGGTGCAGCTGGCCGAAGCGGGCGGTGTGTCCGGACAGGACGTCGCCCGACAGTTCGGCGTGACACCGGTCTACGTCAGCCAGCTGCGAAGCCGGTACCGCGGGGCGGGGTCGGCCGCCTTGCTGGCGGGTCGCCGCGGGCCGAAAGGACCAAGCAAAGTTACCCCCCGCCTCGAAGCCCGCGTGCGGGCGTGGCGCGCGCAGGGATGGTCGTACGAGGCGATTGCGGAGAACCTCGCGGGGACGGTCTCGATTTCCTCTCAGACGGTTCGGCGGATCATCGAACGGCCGATCATGACGCAGAGGGATCTGCCGGCCGGCGATCAGCTCGTCGGAGCCGAGACGACGACCGATCACGCCGAGGCCGCGGCGGTGTCGCCGGTGGCCGTGTCGTGGCCCGAGGGGGAGACCCGCTATGCGGGCGCGATGTTGCTGCATGTCGCCCTGAGCCACTTGGGGATCTGGTCGGTCTTCCACACCGTGCGCGCGTCGGTGGGCCGGACCTCGCTGAGCGTCGCGCAGGTGGTGGGGATTATCGCCTTGGGCTTCGCCCTGCGCTTGCGCTCGATCGAAGGGTTCAAGACCGCGCTCCGCCGCGACTTCGGGCAGTTGCTGGGCCTGCCGCTCGTCCCCACGGTGCAGACCCTGCGGACGCGCTTGCGCGCGCTCGCCGCGAGCGTGGACCCGGCGCTCGTGATGCGCAAGCTGGTGGAAGCGTGGGTGCAGCTCGAGCCCGTGTGGGAAGGCGCCTACTATCTCGATGGCCATTTCTGTCCCTATAGCGGGACGCGCCCCGTGCCCAAGGCCTGGAATGCCAAGCGCCGCCTGGTCGAACCCGGCCAGACCGATCACTATGTGCATGATGCGACGGGCCGCGCGCTGTTCTTCATCAACCGCCCGTTCAATGACCAGTTGGTCACCGCCGCGCCGCAGATCCTCGCGGAGATTCGTGCGGTGGCGCCGCGGGATCAGCCCATCCTGCTCATCTTCGACCGCGGGGGCTACAGTGGCCCGTTGTTCAAAGCCCTCACCGATCAAGGGATTGGCTTTATCACGTATTTGAAGGGACGGGCCGCGCGGCGCCGGTTTCCCGCGGAGGCCTTTGTCCGCCGGTGGTGGGAGGTGACGGACCCCGCCGGGATTCAGCGCCCGCAGCGGATGGTCTATCGCCTCTTGGAAAAGGGCACGCGGATCCGCGGGGCGGGGCTGGTGCGGACGCTGGTCGTCGAGGACGACGACGCGCAGGTGCCCATCCTGACGAATCGCCCGGAGCTGCCGGCCGCGAAAGTGGTCCATCTGCTCCGGATGCGGTGGCGGCAGGAAAACAGCTTCAAGTATCTGTCCGCGCATTATGGGGTCGAGCAGCTGATCCAGCACGACGCCACCATTCATCCCGACGACCGGCGGCTCGCCAATCCGCGCCGCGCGCAGCTGCGCGCGCAGATCACGGCCCAACAGACGGAGGTCGTCCTCAAGGAGGCGGATCTGGCGCGGGCGCTGACCGAGACGAGGCCAGAGGACGCGGCCCCTCGTCTGACGCCGCGCATGCGCCAGCGGGAGATCGCGACGCTGGAGGCGCGTGTCGCGCGGCTCGAACAGCGCTGGAAGCAGACGCCCGCGAAGGTCCCCGCGGCCACGTTGACGGGGTCCGCCACCCGCGCGACGATGAACACCGACCGCCGCAATCTGGTGAACGCGATCAAAATTGCGACCTACAATGCCGAGCGATGGCTGGCGCGGCGGTTCTTCAAGCACTACCAGGATCCCCGCGACTGGCTGACGATCTTTCGGTCGGTCCTCCAGCTGTCCGGGCGCGTCACGGGTGACGGCACGGATGGCCTGCGGGTGGCGCTTCGACCGCCCGACCAGCCGCGCGTCCGCCGCGCCTTGGAGGCCATGCTCGAGGAGATCAACCGCACGGACGGTCGGCTCTTCGGCGACGGGCCGAAACTCACCTTCGTGGTGGCCGCCGATTAAACTGGGAGTCCCCACGATGTGGAGTCCATTCACTGAGTTCTGAGCCTAGCCTTAGCTTGAGATCCGCGCATCCGAACTATTGGTCGCGGCCACGATTTCTCTTACACTTGCGCAGCGGGAAATCACATGTCAGACATTCGAACGTTGATTACACGCTGGCGCGACGATCCGGGCGGCACCTATCGTGGCTGGTTCTTGTGGGAGGAGCGGCTCAAGAACTTCCGCGCGATACGCCGCGGCATCCTCGAGGTGGTTGCCGAGATCGAGCAGGGCACCTTCGGCAACGTCTATAAGGGCTCATCACTTGAAACCGCGGTGGGCGCCATCGCGGAGCAGCGGCAGATCTTCAAGGGGGCCGATCACGCGTTTCTGTGGAAGCCCAAGCTTCGGATTCCCGACATCTACGAATCGCGCGAAAACCAGATCGTGTTCGGGCGATTCCTCGAATGCTGTTGCGAATGCGACGACGAGGAGACGATTCTTCGGCAGATCAGGGCGCTCGATGCCAAAAAGGTGAAGG
>JANLGX010000256.1 GCA_024654005.1 Gemmatimonadaceae bacterium
GTTTGCATTGCGGAACGCTGGGCCAATGACTCACGCCTTGCATCGCATCCCCTGCAACCCGTCCCGTGAAGGCTCGCGGGTTCCCGTTGCGATCGACCAACGCAAAGCGGATGGCGGCGCCGCGCAGCCGTGCTGCAAACACGGGTGACCGCCTGGCGCTGAAATCGGCCGTGCTGTACACGGCTTTACAAAGCTCCAAATTCGGCGAAAATGGAGCATGTGAAAACCATTCCTCGGATGATTGAGTCCCGCGTCCGCCATGCGTTGGGTCGGCATAAGTCCGTGCTGCTGCTCGGGCCGCGCCAAACGGGCAAGACGACGCTGGTGGAGAAGCTGAAGCCCGATCTGCTGCTGAATTTTCTCCGGCCGGAGGTGCGCCAGCGTTACGAGCGCGCGCCGCATCTGCTCGGCGCGGAAGTCGAGGCGCTCGCCCCGAGGACGCGCGGAAGCCGGCCGGTGGTCGTCCTCGACGAAGTGCAGCGCGTGCCCGAACTGGTGAACATCGTGCAGGACCTGGTGGACCGGCGGCTGGCCCGGTTCGTTCTCACCGGTTCGTCCGCGCGCAAACTGCGGCGCGGCGGCGGCGTCAACCTGTTGCCGGGTCGGCTGCTGCCCTTGCGTCTCGACCCGTTGTCGCTGGCCGAGCGCGTCCCGACCAGGCTAGCGCGAGTTTACCGCTGTAGGGTAAGCACGGCGATCTTCTTGGACGATTTCTCCTCGTAGGCTGTTCCTTTTTTCTCCTTCCGTTTCGTATATACTAACACAAAAAAGAATATTCACCCGGCTGTCCGTCGATCCGACCAGTACTTCCCTCTTGCTGTGATCCGAATGCTTCACCGCCCGCGCCTCTTGACTTGCCATACTCGGTGTGTATATACTAACAATATGGCCAGCATCCAACGTGTCCGCGTTCGAGGTCACAGCTATTGGCGCATCGTCAAATCCCGTCGCGTGAATGGCAAGCCCCGTGTCTTCGTCATCGCCCATCTTGGCAAAGCCGACGACCTGCTCGCTCGCCTTCAGGCAGCTGAGCATCTGCGGTTGCGCTCTCAGTCTCATGGCGCAACGACGGCGGTCTACGCCCTGGCACGGAAACTCGATATCGCCGGGACCATCGATCGTCACCTGGCCGCCTCGGGCCGGCGAGATCGGCGACAGCCGGCTCACGTTCCGGATCCCCGCAGGACCCCGGAGCGTCATGATGGCCTCAGCGTCGGTCGATCTCTGGAACTGGTAAGCGTCGGCCGGACTTGTCATGCGACCAGCAAGCAAGGCTTCGCCGAATGGGCGCGCACGACCACTCTCGGGGATGTCGCGTCGGTCGATCTTGACCGCCTGACCAGCCAACACTTCTGGGACCAGATGGATCAGGTCCCCATCGAGGTTCTCGCGGCAATCGAGCGCGAGATCGTCGCTAGTGCCATCGAGCGATTCAGCCTGCCCCTTGATACGATCCTCTACGACGCAACGAACTTCTTTACCTTCATCGCGTCCACCAATGCCCACTGCAAGCTTCCTGCGCGTGGCCGTAACAAGCAGAAGCGCCATGACCTGCGGCAGCTTGGGGTCGCCCTTTTATGCACGCGCCGCGATGGGATTCCCCTCATGCACCAAATGTACGGAGGCCGGGTCCCGGATGCGCACTCGTTCGCCGAAGTACTGCCGCTGATTCGGCAGCGGCTGGTCGATCTGGGACGTGACCTCGATTCGCTGACCCTGGTCTACGACAAGGGCAACGTCTCCCAACTCAATCAGGGATTGGTTGACCAGACCAAGCTCCACTACGTCGCTTCGCTCACTGCTTCCAGCCAGCGTGCGCTCATCACCGAGGCCAACCCGCTGGTCCAATCCGTCAAGCTCGATGAGGACGAGTCGGTAATGGCCTACCGAACTCGTCGCACGATCTGGGGCGCCGAGCGCACCCTCGTCATCGTCGTTTCAGAAACTCTGCGGGCCGGACAAATCCGCGGCATCCTGCAACATGCCGCGTCCGCCAAAAAGTGGCTCCAGGACCTCGCAGACACGCTCCGGCGCGGCAAGCAGAAGCGAGACCGCGCGACTCTTCAGCGCGATATCGAGACGCGTCTGATGGGCCGCCAGCACCTGAGCGAAGTGCTCCAGTTTAATCTGAGCGGCACAGGGCGCACTCTGACGCTCACCTGGGAATTCGATCAGGATGCGCTGGACGCTCTGGCGCGGGATTGGCTGGGACGCCTGGTCCTGGTCACGGATCGAGACGACTGGTCCACTGCAGAGATCATCCGGGCCTATCGAGGGCAAACCCATGTCGAAGCAGTGTTTGCGCACATGAAGGACCCCATGCACGTGATGCTGCGTCCCCAGTATCACTGGACCGACCAGAAACTGCACGTGCACGTCTTCACCTGTGTACTGAGCTACCTACTGGCGCGACTGCTTCATCTACGAGCTCAGCAAGCCGTCGGCTACACACGGAGCATGGAGCGGCTTCTCGATACCCTCGCGCAGGTCCGCCGCGTAAACATCGTCCGCTCAACGCAAAAACGAGGCGTCCGCGTCACCTCGCAACTCGAAGATGTGGACCCCGACGTCGCCAAGCTCATCGAGGTCCTAGGAGTCCAACCTTAGTATATACGGCGACGCCGCGAATTCTGGCCCAATTACAACTACTTATCTCGTGTTCGCCCTATTCAGCGGTAAAGTCACGCTAGGTCCGCCTCGATGATGGCCTTGCGGATCTCGCCC
>JANLGX010000274.1 GCA_024654005.1 Gemmatimonadaceae bacterium
CCCGACGGCATCAACATCACCACGACGAGACCGGCGCCGATCACCAGTGGCACCCACACCAGGTATTGCGCGTGCATCCCCATCGCGGCGATCGAGAGCAGCGCCGCCACGATGCCGGCGGCGCGCCCGCCGTCGCGAACGAAATGAAGCACAAACGCCGTCAACACGGGAAACACCAGGAGTTGCGTGAACGTGGACTGGTAGGCCATGAAGTCGTAGAAATAGCCGTGAAACCCCTTCCATTCCTGAATGTACTCAAGCATCCACGGGGCGATCACGATCAACGTCCCGAATACGGCGGCGCGAGACTCCGACGTGAAGGCCTTGAGCAACGCGTAAAACGCCAGGAACGACAGGCCGGTCAATAGGGCCGAGAGGCAGATATACAGCAGAGGCACGGACGCCGGGGCATGGGCCATGCGCGCCGTGAGGCCGAAGGCCAAGTACCACGCATTGGATGCGTAGTGGCCGACGTACGCATAGCCGGGCCCGAGCAAGGGATTGCCGCCGACGATCTGGGCCGCGTCGGCCGCCTTCCGATACCCAGCCAGGTGCGCGATCGTGTCCGAGCCGATCCCCTGAAATTGCGCCCGCCACGCGACCGCGGCCATTACCACGAGCAGAAGCGCGACGAGACCGTACCGGTACGTGCGCTCGGATCCGGAGGCTGTCAGCGTCCCGGCATCGTCGGGAAGTCTCGGCCTGACGGCCGGTTGCCGCCAGAACACGATGGTCAGACCGAGAAAACCGAAAACGAGCAGGACGCTGATCACGATACTGGCTTGCCATTGGGCTCGGTAGGCCACGATGGCCAGCAGCGTCCATACGGTCATGCTGAGGCTGAAGAGGAGCGGGGCCCGTTCGAACGGATCCAAGCGGGAGGCCAGCCCAGGAGCCGCCAGTTCGAGCACGAGAAACCCCGGGAGCACGAGCATGACGACGATGCCTGGCGCGAGGACCGCCAGCGGCGTTCCGGAGATCCACGACAGCCAGATGGCCGTCGCGGCGATCAGCGCCGCCCCTGCCCACGCAAGCGCGCGCCGGTCCACTTGGCGCTTGTTCAGCGACCACCAGCCGGCGGCGGCGAGAACCAGCAGCAGGATGTTCCCGATGGACCATGGACTCCAGGTGTTTCCAAGTCCCCTCGACGGTGGCGTCGACGTCGACAGACCGTCATATTCAGGGGCGAGCCAGGCGTCGCCGGACAGTCGTCCGCCGACGGACGAAACGAACACGTGCGTCCCCGGTTCAGCGCTGATGATCAAGTCCACTTCCTCATCCACCGCGAAGTCCTGCGGTGGAATGGGCAGCCGGTAAACGCGCCGTCCGGGTTGAACCGGGAGTGTGACAGAGGCGATTGGCGCGCCTACGTCATCTCTCACTCCACGGAACGCATAACCTCCAACGGCATCCCGGGACATGCTGGCCTCTGGTGCGCTTCCTTCAAAATCGCCGGTGACGTACGCCTTGCCCGTATTCTTGCCACACGTGTCAACCTGAACCGGAAATACCCCTGGCGGGGGCCAGTCCGTGAGAAAGCCGAGACGATCGCCCGTGCGCACCTCCAGTGCGGGATTGAGTGAGAACCTGTTGAGTCCTACTGTTGCCCGTTCCGCGCGGGACTGCCCGACGACACGCCATGCGGCAGACTCGTGGCGCCACACCTTCAAGCGGACGGTACCGGGAGCATCCATGGCCACTTCCCAAGCCTTTAGTAGGGAGTCTTCTTGGACTTCTTTCGCCAAGTCGACCACAGAGAGCTCCGGGGCGGCAGGTCGAACCTGATCAGACACAAGATTCGGTGCAGTTTCGTTGCCGAGGAAGATCTTGAAGCTGTAGCCCGGGTTCGGTGCCCATTGTGCGGTCGCCTTCGCGCCACACGGAACGTCACCAGCGAAGTTGTATTGAAAGCCACGAGCCGATGACCAAGTCAGGCTCGTCGTGCTTTGATCGCGGAGGTCCGGCGCCAAGTCAAATCGAAACGGACTCGTCAGTCTCAGAAGTCCTGACGAGACAAACAGCCCCACGTAGTCACCGGCCCTGATCGGCAGAGCCGGTGAAAGGACGAAGTGGTTCAGTCCTGGAGTCGCCGAGACCACGGGGGACTGCGACACCACCCTCCACTCGCTGTCCCAGTCACGCCAGACCTTCAGGCGCATCGTCGCGGCTGTGGAGACCTCGACGTCCCACGCATGGACCGCGCCGTTCTGCTGAACCCTCTTCGTCAGATCGATAAAGCTGATGTTCCCAGACGTGGCGCCTTTCCAATCCCACTCGTAGGACCCTCGGGTCCTCCCGAGGCTGGCGCGCTGCAAATTCACCGTCAGGCTGCCGGCTTGCGGACTCGCGAGGTCGACATCTATGGAGATCGCGCGCAAATCGCCTTGGCGGGCAGGCCGGGCGACCACTCGCGCGGTCAGCGGCGTCGATTCAGACAAGCTGTGGCGGCTGTGCGTTGCCCAGTCCGCGATGGTGGCCAGGACGCAGGCGACCCCGACAAGGATGGCGCTTCCGACGATGGCACGGCGCTGTCTGGTCACGCGGTCTTCCGCGGCGCACGCCTGCGGGCAATCAGCGGATACTCCCTGCGCCCGTACGCGCGTCGCAGGTGGTCCGCAATGCCGTAGGCGGTTGCGACGAGACATCGCCAGTTCCCGCCAGCGGCGTACGTCAATGAGCGCCTGCCGATCCAAACCCATGAGAAGGCGATCGCCCTGAGACGACCGGCAACGCCCGATGCCCAGATGCGCCGTAACAGAAGTACGTTGCGGACTTGATAGTAGACGTACTGCGGGTTGTCTCGTCCACCGGCCGCCGCGGCTTCCTTGTGCCACAGTTTCGCCGAGGGCACGTAGCGGATCCGATATCCCCGTGCAGTAATTCGCAGACTGTAGTCCAGATCCTCGGTGCCGAAAAAGAAGTCTTCATTCAGTAGACCGACTGCGTCGACGGCGGCCCGGCTGATGAGCATGGCACAGCCTGTCGCCCACGGAACGTCCGCCTCGACATCGTAGCGGACGTCGTCGCGCAACCCGTAGCCGACTTGTCGTCCAACCAGATAACGCCAGTCGAATTCGGCGCCGCCGTACCACACCATGCTAGCGTCATCAAAGTAGAAGATCTTCGGAGTGACCACGCCAATGTTCGGGTCACTCTCTGCGACATCGATCAGTCGGCTCAAGGCCGAGGCGTCGATCTCCGTATCGGCATTCAGCAGGAACACGTAGTCGGCGCCGTCGGCCAGAACCCGCCGGGCACCCAGGTTGCATCCGCCGGGAAAGCCGAGGTTCTCCCCCGCTTCGATCAGCACGCTGTCGGTTTGCGCGGCCAGCGGGCGCACGTGGATCAGCGAGTCGTCCGTCGAGCCATTGTCGATGATGATGACGTGCAGGTTCGCATACGTCGATTTGCGCAGCGATTCGACGCACGTGGTCGTGTCGCGCGCGCTGTTCCAGTTCAGAATCACCACGCCCACCCGAGGCTCGGTCGGCATCATGCGTGGGCGACGGCGGACCGGCCGGCGGGAGGGAACACAGCGATCGTCTCAGTCTCACGCATTGCGGATTCGCGTCGAATGGCCACACTCAGCGCCCAGCCGCATCCCATCAAGAACCAAACGAAGTCGTTCGTGTAGTACGCGTAGAAGAAATTGCCTACGATGATCGTCACATGAGCTGCCAGCAGGCCGACCATCACGGCCTGTTCCCGAGAGCGCGGGCGGCTCTGCCGCACGCCGCGCCGCATGCGAAAGAACACGAGGGCCATGAACGTCCATTCGAGCGACGCGCCCAACATACCGGTCTGGCCAAGAATATTGAAATGGTGCGAGTGCGCCCCGGCCCAGCCGTCACGGTAACGCTCCGAGTACCACCCCTTCGCCGTGACGCCCAGCCCCACCCCGATCAGCGGACTCGAGACAAATGCGTCCAGTGCGAGCATGCGAGTCCGAATGTGCAGCGACATCGATTCGTACGCCGGCGAGTCACCGGGCTGGATCAGGTTCAGGAGACGCAGCCCCAATACCTGTCCCACGTCCGGCAGATTGATGTCGGACCGCCACGCCCGTACAAAGGTGCCGCCTGCGACCGCCGCCACAAGCGCGACGATCGCCGTCCACTTCAACGTGGCCTTGAACACGCGGCCCTTCGACAGCATTTTTCTGGAGAACAGAAAATACGCAAGCACGGGCAGCCCGATCCCCGCAAAGGCCACGATTCCGCTACGCGAAAGCGAAAACACCAGACCAGCACCGCAAAGCAGGATGACGACGTACAGAAAACCGGAGCGCCGGCGGTTCGCCAGCATCGCCAGGGCGATCAGCAACACCCCCGCGAGGTACCCCGCGTAGTGGCTGACGTCACCTGGGAAGAACCCCATGGATCGGTATACGTTGTATCCGGAGATGAACAGGTACCCACCGTCCGTGCGATCGTTGGCGGTTGGAATACCGGCAAGCAGCGTTTGGTACGTCGGCCATCCTCTGGGTCCGCCGAGCACCTGGTAGAGACCATACACGCCCTGCACGATGCCACCGGCCAGGTAGAAGCCGATCGCCCGAACGACTTTCGCGGACGAATCCGCCAGAGACACGACGGTGACAAAGACCATCATCGCGCCAAGGTAGATGAAGACCTGGCGCATGCTTTCAGGGATTCTGTCGGACGCGTACGCGGAAATCGTCTGGATGACGATGGTGGCCGCGAACAACGCGACGATCCGGGGATCGCAGTGGAGGCGGGGCCGGTCGCGCCCCAGCACCCAGCGCACCACGAGCACGAGGAGGAAGCAGAGCATCAGGAGCCGCGACAGGTAGATCGTGGCTCCCACGTGGACATTGATGCCCACAAACGAGACGACAAAGGCCAGCAGGTAGAGCACGGTGACCGGCCGGCGCACCATCCGCCAGAACACGGCGATCGCCGTCGTCAGGCCTGCGATGGCGGCGAGGAGTGCAACCGCGATCAGCCTAAACTCCCCTGCGCTTCGCATTCAAGCATGTGCGCAATCAATTCGGCGAACGAGACCGAATGCCTCCACCCCAGGACGCCGTACGCCGCAGCAGGATCCCCCACCAGCCGCACTGGAGGCCGGGCAGGCATCCCCGGATTTCGAACGCGCACACGTTCCTGCCAATCTGAAATTCCGGCCAGCCCGGCCGCGGTCTCGACAAACTCACCGACCGTGCGGCCCTTGCCCGTCGCCAGTATGAGGTCTCTGGGCGCGCTCTGCGCGCCCATGAGGGTCATCGCCTCGGCGTAGTCCCTGGCAAAGCCCCAGTCCTTGACGGCGTGCAGGTTGTCGAGCTCCAGCGGCGCCGACTCTCCCCGGCGCATCCGGTCCAGCCCTCGAACGATCTTCTTCGTGACGAAATCATCGGTGCGACGAGGTGATTCGTGATTGTAGAGAATCGCCACGCTGGCATGGAGGCCGCGCTCCTCGCGGTAGTACCGGGCTAGGTCCGCGACGGCGACCTTGGCGAGCCCGTACATCGATCGCGGGGCGAACGGCAACCCCTCGAACTGCGGACTCACGACGGCTCCGGAGTACATGTGGCACGAACCCGCCAGAACGATCCGCGTGTGAGGAGAAGCGGTGGCAGCGGCCTCCAGGACGTTCAATCCGGACACGACATTCGGCAGATACATCGCGCTCTCGGATTGCTCCCCGCCCTGGCGGCTGGCCTCCGACGAACGATGAAGGGCTGCGAGGTGATAGCACTCGTCGGGCTGGAGGTGACGGAGCAGCGCGGTAACGCTTTCATCGTCATTCAGATCACACTCGTGCAGAATCGGCGTGACGCCTTTCGAACCGAGATGTTCACAGAGCCGGGCCGCATGCGCGCGGAGCGGCATTCTGGCGACGCCATTCACCTGATGGCCCAGTGAGGTCAGGATCTCGGCCAAATAGCTGCCGTCCTGCCCGAAAATGCCGGTGAGGAGAATTTTCTTCACGACGCGATTGCGCGTGGCTGGCGATCAGCGCGGAGCCGGCTCCGAGCCTCCGGAGCGCAGCCAGTAGAAACGGCTTGCCCTCAGCGCGACCAGGTTCGACCCCCGGCTCCCACGCAGGCTGAAATAGATGACGTTCAGCAGGTTGAGCGGCCCGCCGGGAAATACTGCAAGCAGCCTCAGCAGAAACTTCTGACGGCGCCATCCCGACACCGGCCGAATCCACCGGTCGTACTCCTTCAGCGAAAACGTCCCGCACGCGCGTTGAAGGACCATCTTGCGGAGATCGAGCCAGATGTACTGCGGGCAAATGCATTGGCGGATCGCTTCAGGGAAGTTCTTCAAGGACCACACGACAATCGACCAGTTCGACCAGAGCTCGAACTCGCGCGCGGTCCACGTGGCGTTTCCGCCGCGCAGGATCATTCGTGGTTCGGCCATCGCAAGCGACGTCCCGGGAAGCTCCCGCTGGAAGATGACACCGACGTGGACGAAGTCGGTATCCAGGTACTCGTCATTAGGCCTGGACATCCACAGCGATCGCCGGATGACGACGGCGCCCATGTAGGTGAGGTAGTCAATCGTATCGAGGAAGAGGCGCTCCATTTCATCCGCCCGGTACACGCGATCCTCGTACACACGCAGGCGACGCTCCTCGAGCAGTTCGGAGAGATCCCGGTTTCTCACCTCAGCGTTCACCACCACGAACTCGTGCCCCTGCGCGAGGGCCCCGAGCACGGCATCGACGGCGCCGGGCTTCAGCACGTCATCGCTGCACATCAGCCAGCAGAACTCGCCCGTCGCGATCTCGACGGCCCGGTGGGTGTCCCGCTCCACGCCGCTGTTTCGCTCGCGCTTCTCGTAAACAAGGCGCGGATGTTGTCGCTGGTACGCACGGACGATCGCTTCCGTGTCATCGACCGAGGCGCCATCGACGATGACAACCTCGACGTCGTCTCCGGCTTGTGGAAGGACGCTGTCGAGCGTGGCGCCGATGAACGCAGCCCGATTGAACGTCGGAATACAGATGGAGAGTCTGATGCTCATGCCCCAGGCGATGCGAGATCCTGCCAGTACCAGCGGGCGGTGCGCGCGATGCCTTCCCGCAGGGAAATCTCCGGACGGAAGCCCAACGCCGCAATCTTCGACGTATCGGGACAACGCCTCGGCGTGCTGCCCAGGAGAAGTTCCGCGGGCGCAACCTGCACATCACGGGACAACGCGACGCCGAGCTCGGCCACGAGCGTCTTGACGCTGACCTCCTGGTCGGTGCCGATGTTGTAGGTGGTGTTTGGCGCGCCATGGAACGCGCAGAGCTCGATCGCCCGCACGGCGTCGTCGATGAAAATAAACGCTCGCGTCTCTTCACCGGTTCCCTGAATGTGAATTCGCAGCGGCGCGCCTCCGGCGTCCTCACCGCCGGCATCACGAATCTTTCGGATCAGCTCGGGCACGACATGGTCGCGTCCCATTTGCGGACCGTAGACGTTGTGCGGACGGATAATCATGAACTCCGTGCCCGTGCCCCGCAGGTAGTTCACCGTCATCAGCTCGCCGGCGATCTTGCCGCCGCCATACGAAAACCGCGCGTTGTACACGTCCGGGACGATGCAACGCACGGCTTCCGGAGTGGGAATCACATCCGGCACGTTGTAGACCTCGGAGGATGACATGAAGATCACTCGGCGCACGCCGTGCCGGAGGCTGGCCTTCAGGACGTTGTGCGTGCCGATGATGCCGACCTCGAGAACGGCCGCCGGAGCCTCGTAGAAGTTCTTCGTCCCGTTGATGGCGGCCAGATGAAAGACCAGATCGGCGCCCTGGCAGAGCTCGGAGACGGCGGCCATGTCGAGGACGTCGCACCGCACGGTGGACACGGATGGCGCATGTGCGACAGTCTCGAGCGAGCCTCGAAAGTTGTTGTCCGCGGCCACGACAGACATTCCTTCATGACGAGCCAGTGACGCGACGAGCGCCCGCCCGATGAAGCCTCCCGCACCGGTGACCACTACCTTCTTCATTTCGCGACCCTCGAAACGACCTGGCCTGTGCCCAGGCAGTTCCACAAATCGACGATCCACGCGCCGGGCTTGGCGTGTCCGAGGACGGCTTCGGCGCTGAAGCATTCATGGTTGACCGCGATGAACACCACATCCGCCGAGGGCAGGCACTGGTCCATCGCGAGATTGGGGTACCCGTCGACCACCGCGTCCTTGACATGGGGGTCGCACACGAGGATGCGCGACGGCACCTTGCGCTCGATGTACCTGATGAGCTTCGGCGTCAGGGCGTCGCGCGTGTCATCAGAATTCCGCTTGAACGTGCACCCCAGGACCACGACTTCCTGCCCATGGAGCGACGTCTGGCTCGAGAGGTGCTCGACGACGTGATACGGCATGTACTCGTTGACCTTCCACGCCGACAACAGCAGGTCGGTTCCCGCGAACCGCTCGTTGATCATGCCGAAGTCTTTCCGGAGGCACGTCCCTGCCGTGAACCCGGGGCCTGGAATGACGCCGCGGGGATAGTCTTCATTCGACATGTGAACGAGCTCGTGGATATGCTGGCCGTGCTCGGCCGCTATCGTCGCGAGATAGTTCGCCACGGCGAAGTTCACGTAGCGGGACACGTTGTTGAACAGCTTCACGAGCTCGGCCGAGACGTACGTCGTCACCAGCAACTTGACGCCGAGACTGGCAAAGAGCCGGCACGCGGCCTCGCGACTAAAGTCATCCTCGCAGCCAATCACCTGCGGCAGGAGCGACAACTCGCGGAGGGCGGCGTTCTCCGCGAGGCGCTCCGGGCAGCAGGCCAGCCCGATATCCTGGCCGATCCGCCACGGGCTGTGCAGCTCGATGTACGCCTTCAAATACGCGGTCGTGCCCGGCGCCAGCGTCGAGCGCAGGATGATCGTCTGGCCGGTGCGCAGGATCGGGAGGAGCCCCTCCACGACCTGCCGAACCAGTGACAAATCCGTCTCGATGTGCTGGTGCACCGGCGTGCCGACCGTGACGATCACGTAGTCGGCGTCGTGCGCGTCCGCATACGCGCTCGTGAATCTGACTCGCGTGCTTCGCGTCAGCAATTCCTGACAGCCTTCTTCATGAAAGGGCATCTCGCGCCGGGCCAGCGACTCCAGGAGACGTGGATCCCGGTCGATCCCGACGACGGTCATTCCCAACGACTCGAAATGCAGGGAGAGCGGCAGCCCGACTCGTCCCACTCCGATTACAGCAACCTTCACATCGCCTCCGACGGAACAACTGTGGCTGGCATCATGGCTAAACCGACGCGGCGGGCCTCAGGCCCCAATCACACGCACCTCGGGCAGCGGCACGATAAAGTGCCCGCCGCCCTTCAGGAACGCCTGCTCGCGGTAGATGAACTCGTGAATGAAATGCCACGGCAGCACCAGGAGATAGTCCGGCTTTGCCGCCCGCATCTCCTCCTCGCTGATGATCGGGATCCACGAGCCCGGCGTCAGCAGTCCCCACTTCTGGGACTGTCGCTCCGCAATCGCGGTCACGTACTCGGACGTGATGCCATAGTACTGAAGGAGGGTGTTTCCCTTCGAGCTCGCGCCGTACCCGTACACCCGCTTCCCCTCGCGTTTGAGCCGCTGCAGCAGCTCCAGCAGCGCATGCTTTTGCGCATCAACCCGCGTCATGAATTGGCGGTATGTGTCGGGGTCGTCAAGCGCCAGCGTCGCCTCGTATTGCAGGAGACTGTCCCGCCTCACGTCGCCGAGGTCGATCGTGAATCGCGCGCTGTTGCTCAAGGCATTCGCGGTCTTGGCGGCCACGACGCGGAAGCTGCCGGCGTTCACGTCATTCAGCTCGACGTCGACGATCTTCAGGCCATGCTTCTTCAGCAGGTAGTCCAGCGACGACAACGAATAGAACCCGACGTGTTCGTGGATGATGTTGTCGAAGGCATTCTGCTTCAGCATCAGCGGCGTGTAGCTGAGCTGCACGATCCAGATGCCATCGTCCGCCAACGAGTCGTGGATGTCCTGGACGAAGGCCCCCGGATCGTCGAGATCGTAGAACATCGCAATCGACGTGATGACGGATGCCTTCCGCCCCCCGCTCAAGCGCAGGAACACCTCTTTGGTGAAGTAGTCCGTCGCGTGCGCGGCGCATTGCTGACGGCCCAGCTCCTCCAGATTCTGCGCAGGGTCGATGCCGACCTTGAACAGCTTGGGCGTGTCTCCGTAGTGCGCCAGCAGCGTGCCATCGTTGCACCCGATGTCGAGCACGACGTCCCCATCACGCAGCCGCGTCCACGGGCGCACGACGTTCACGACGTCCTTCAGTTGCGCGGTCATCGTGGTGTTCGTGCCGGACCGATACCAGTACTGCCGGTACAACGAGTCCGGCTCGACCGAATGAGCCAGCTGCATCAACGCCGAATCCTGACCGATCCCCAGTTGCAGCGGCGATCGCGGCGCCTTCGGGTCAATGGCCGGATAGAACGCCGAGACGTAGAGGTTGCCGATGTCAAAAACCGGGACGAGCGGCTTGCCGGAGATTCTGCACGTAGTACGCACGATCCTTACCTTTCCCAAAGAAGAGCGAACGATGTCCTGGAGGTTCTGCCGCACACACGCCGAGGTTCGGCGCTCGTGGCACGCGGTGTCTGGCTCGAGCCGTATCCTGACGCGTCCATCACGAGAGAACCGGGATCTTCACCCGGTCCTTCAACACGCCCAGCAGGAGGGCCGCCAGATTGAGTGCGTGGTTGCAACGCGAGTCGACGATCATGGCGGCCAGCTCACGCGGCGTGCACCGGATGAGCTCGATGCCCTCACCCAGCGGCGCAGGCGCGGCAACGGGGCGCACGCCCGACGCGAGATAGCACCACATCTGGTTGTCAATGCGTCCCAAATCCGTCGCCACCGTCCCGAGGAACTCCATCGCCTCCGCTTGGTGGCCGGTCTCTTCAACCAGCTCGCGACGCGCGGAGACTTCAGGCGTTTCGCCTTGATCGATCAGCCCGCTCGGCAGCTCGATTGTATAGGCCTCGAGCGCGGGGCGATACTGCCTCACGAGCAGGAACCGGCCTTCCAAATCTGTTGCGATGATCGAGGCGTAGTCGAACGGCTTGACTACGTAATAGGGTGACGGGTCGTCATCAACATGCCGTTCGAGCACCTGGAACCACGGCGTGACGAATGCAACGGCTCGACGGGTAATCCTCGGCATGATGTCGTGTTCGTTTGTCATCAGCAGGACATCATCCTTCCTGGTGGGGTCTCTCGCGTCGCGACCCAAAACACTCTGAACGCGACGAATAGTCTGCGCGTATGGTATCACGGTCACAATTGAAATCTGGCCTGCAGCGCGGCCCCTTTCAGCAGCGTCACGACGCGATTGGTGGCGCCCCGGCCGCCTTCTTGCACCCACTCGGACAAGAACGTGTCGCGTGCGATCGCGTGACGAGCCAGGATGGAGGCGCCGCCGTCTTGGGCCAGTTCGCGAAACGCGGAGGCCACCTCATCCGCGGTTTGAGGAACGGCGATCGCGCCGGTGTTCACGAAGAGCTCATTCCATCGCCACCCCGGGAACGCCGGGCAGATCGTCGGTTTTCCAAGGATCACCGCGTCAAGCGTGGATGCCGACCCGAGGGTCACGAACGCGTCGCACGTGCGGGTCACCGTCCGAATATCTTCGGCGCCGGCCGCGAACACAATATTGGCAGCGCCCGATGCGAGCTGCCGAGTCTTGTTCACGTCCTCCAACGGGTGGGGCTTGACGACCAGCGTCAGCGCAGGGACCGCGGCGGCACCGGCAAAGATCGCCTGCGTCATCGCGCGCAGGACCGGAGCGTCTGGATTCTTGTCGGAGGCCAGCGTCGATCCCAGCACCACCGCCACATTACCTGCCGGGACGCAGAACCGTTCCCGAAACGCCTTCCTCTCGGCGTCGGTCACGCCAAACAGCACGTCGTGACGCGGCGACCCGGTGACAACCACGCGCTCAGCCGGCACGTGGTGTGAGATCAGAACGTCGCGCGACTGAGGGCCCCACACCGCGGCGCGATCGGCCGCGAAAAACCGCCACTCGGTCGCCTCCGGCCCACAGGCGCCGAACTGGACCTCAATCGTCGGAATGCCGGCGGCGGTACCGAGCGACGTGAACGCGCGCGTGCGCGCGTCCGCGACGTCGGGTGACACGATCACGGCAGGACGATGATGAGACAGCACGTGCCGCGCTGACGCGGAGAATTTCGCGATCTCATCTCGCGCGTACATCCCCAAATCGAGAACCGATTCGCTGACGTCCGTCCAGAAAGACCGGCCCTGATCGGAAAATAGCGCGCGATACGCGGCGTCGCTGGCCAAGGTCTCGAACCCCTTCCGCGTGCATCGCGCAATCCGGCGAGCGTCTCGTTGGGTGTCAGCTGAGTGCCGCCAGACCGAATGAAACGTCGCACCGCCGCTTTCCGCGGGCGCCGCCACATCCTCGGTGAGGACGACCGGACGAAGGTCATGACTGTCCGCCATCGCCGCGACAACCGGAAGCAGGATGTCCCTGGCGATGTAGGGCGTGAAGCCCAGGAAGAGCGCGACTGGGCCAGCGGGCCATCGGGCGCAGTCTGAATCATCGCAGCGGCGTGCCGCGTGCCGCAGGGCGTAATTCACCGCACGAAGCTGTCTCCTCGGACGCGACCAGCGCCGCGTCGGAAGTCGATGACCCAGGGCCTGAGGAATCCGATACATCGCAAGGTCGGCGGCCAGGATGTCCCAGATCCGAACGTCTTCGGACGCGAACAGTTCGCGTAGCGTCGGACGGCCGCCGACGGGCGCATCTCCCCACGCCTGCACGAGGTCGGCGGAGCGCTGGAGCGCGCGCACGAACGTGCTCAGCTCCATCGCCGCACTCACAAGCCGAAAATCATGCGCGTCAGGCGCATGGACTCCAAGGCATCCTGCAGTGTCGGCAAGTCCGAAGGCTCGCCGCGCGCGACCGCCACGGCCGCCTCGGCTTGCCGGCGCAGACCGGCCTTGAAGTCGACATCGCAGGACTCGACGTCAATCGGCGTGGGACGCCGCTCGCCGCGTTTCAGCAGCAGCGCCTGTTCGATCGGCCGCAGTTCCCAACGCGTGGCCGCCGTCGTCACCGACACCGACCACGGACCTGGCGCGTTCCACAAACCCTCGTACAGCCCCTCGTCGCCGCTGTCGAACCGGATGCGGCTGACCACGACGCGCGGATCGGCCGCATTCCACGGAATCACCGGCTCGACAGACGCGATGGCCCCGCGCCCGAAAAGACGCAGGAAGTCGATGAGATGAATGGAGTTCGTGTACATCCAATTCGCGACGACCAGCGGCGGCTGGCCGCACGCGAGCGCGTCGGCAGGATCTTCCTGATCCTGGATCTTGATGAATCGCGGCGCGGAATCAGCCGCCAGTGCCGCCTGCACGTGACGGGTGCTGGAGTAATAGCGCCGGTTGAGCGCGACGAAGGCGCGCCGCCCCGCCTGATCGGCGGCCGCGGCAATCGCCCGCGCGTCATCGTAGTTGTACCCGGCCGGCTTTTCCACGAGCTCGATCCACGGAAACTGATGGCACTCCTCCATCACGGCGCGAACAGCGAGTTCGGGGACGGCGATCACCACCAGATCGGCGCGTGTTTGCTCGTAGAGATCCGCGATCCTCTTCGCGACCGTCGGAATCCCACACTCGACACTCAGCGCCTCGGCGCGCGCGGCGGTGCGACTGTAGATGCCGGCCACGGACACGTCAGGAATCGACGCGAACGCGCGGACGTGCTCGCGCGCCATGAACCCCGCGCCGACGATCGCGACGCGGGTCGTCGTTGTCGCGGTGGCGTCCATCATGCCCACGGGAACACACGGGTCACGAAGGCATCGGCAGCGCGCGGGTCAACGCGGATGTTTCCACTCTCATGCGACACGTACGCCGCAATCAGCGTGCTGACGGCAGACCGTCCGTCTTCTCCAGACGGATAGTCCTTGCCTTCGATCAGGGCGGCCATGACGGCGCGCGAGATGTCCACGACGTTGCCTGCGATGGTTTCGGAATGCGCCAGCCACGGCTCTCCATATCGCGTCGTCGGCTTCTGACGATGTTCTTCGAGGCGCGCCTGGTAGCGCAGCGTCAGTGTGAGTTCGTCCACGACGATCTGCCCGTACCGTGCCGCGTAGATTGCGACGATGCCATGCCCCTGATCCGCGCTGCTCTCGAGATAGAAGCGTTTGCCTGAAGGGGTGGTGAGCCGCACGGATCCGGCACGATCGACAAACTGCGCGCCTCGAGGATTTGGAACGAACTCATCCGAGAACCAGGCGGACACTGCCGACGGCGATTCGTCGGTGAGATACCGGAACATCTCGAAATAGTGCGTGCCGTTCATGCCCATGCCGAAGTTGCCGGCGACCACGGTCACGCTCGAGAGTCCGCCGAACGCCGGAGAGGCGAGCAGCCGTTTCGGCTCGATGTACTGCTGCATGAATCGCATCTGGTGATTGATCGCCAGCCGCGCATCGTGCTCGGCACACACGCGAATCATCTGGTCGCATTCGGCCAGCGAAACGGCCATGGGCTTCTCGCACAGGATGAACTTCGCGCCATGCTGCGCGGCCAGGCACGTGTACTCACAGTGGCTCGCGGCGGTCGTCGCCACAATCACGCATTCCGGCTTCGTGCGAGCCAGCATCGCGGCCCCATCAGGGAACAGCAGGGACTCGGGCACGTGCTGCTCCGAGGCGGCGAGGGCGAGCGAGGCCGGCTGCGTGTCGGAGACGCCGACGAGCTCCAGTCCAAGCTGGCGCACCATTTCAATATGGCGGCGGCCCATGCGGCCCGCGCCGACGATCGCAACAGTACTCATTGGAAATTCTTTCCGAACAGGGCGAAAACGATCCCTATCGGGGGGTGAGGGGCTTTCGGCCGACCATCACGCGAAGGTAGCCCTTGGTCAAGCGCCGCGAACAGCAAAAACGATCGAGGGCGACGATGACGCGTGCCACGCCGTACCGGAACACGTGGGGGCCTTTCACCGTCATGCTCGGCCCCAGAGAAAACGCGCCGCGAAAAGACTCTTCGAGGACCTCGTACCGCTTGTGCCAGATGTCGGCGATCTCGAACACCGAGTCATGCTTGCCCTGCTCCATCGGCGTAAAGATTTCGGGCGGCGCTTTCGTGATGCCGACCAAGCGCTTGAACACGTCCACCGCTTTCTGCCGATAGGTGCGGTCGAAGGTGGGCAATGCCAGGCGCAGCAGACGCTCCAGCGCACGTTCCTTCTCACCGACCGGCATGTCGTCGACCGTCACGATGATGCCACCCGGCTTGAGTGCCGCCGTCACGCGGTCCATGAACGCGGGCAGGTCGTTGATGTGGTGGAACGCCGAGTTGCCGATGACCGCGTCATACCGTTCCACGCCCAGGTCAACTTCCGTCACATCTTGCAGGTTATACGTCACGCCGCCAAAGCCGTCCTTATAGGGGTTCTCGGCGAGCATCTGCCGGCCGACGGCGATCGCGCCGGGCGAGATGTCATAGGCGTCCACGAACTGCCCGCGGCGCGCCAACTCGAGCGAGAGCCAGCCCATCCCGCAGCAGACGTCGAGCACGCGCCCGCCGGGTTGATGGGCGGCGAGGTCCAGGAACCGCGCCGTGTGGCCATCGTCGACGATTCGCGTCATCTCCGGATCAATCAGCCCTTCGCCCGGCCCTTCAGGCAGGCGGCGTGTGGCGCGGCGCATGTCGGCCTCGATGGCCACACGGCCGTCCTTCATCCGGACCGCCGCCGACTGGTTGAAAAACTCCGCCTCTTCCCGCTTCAACGTCTGCAGATCGTCAGTCATTCGTGCTCATCTCCGGCTGAAACTTCGAACCACGGGCGCGAAGTCGTGGTGGAACCGCGACCGCTCGGATGCGAGCGCCCGCATTTCACGCGCGGCCAGCGGCGGAACCATCATCTGGCGAATCGCCCGTTTCACCGGCAGGGGCACCAGACGTTTCACCGTGCCCAGCAGGCCGCCGCCGCCAACGCCCGAGCCGAAGCCCAGTCTCTGGCTGACGTACATCCTCAACGTGTCGGCGGCCGCCTGGCGCGCCTCGCTCTGCGGCAAGCCGTCCGTTTCCGCCAGCGCCTGGCCCACCACCTCGACGGTCTTGTGGTAGTCGGCGCTCCAACGTTCCCTCACGATCCAATCCACGACGCTCGGATGAAATCGGCTGTCGTGATCGTGGCGAATCAAATACAGGCAGTCGAGAAATTTCGATTTCCCTCGAATCGCGAAGATGTAGCACTGCAGCAGCTCCGCAAACGAATCGTCGCTGACGGCCGCATAGTATTCGCTGTCGCGCACGAACTCGTCGGTGCGGTGCGTCGAAAACGCGGAGATGAAGTACTTGTGGCCAAACGTCTGGAACCGCTCGGCACCCGACTCCTCGTCGAGCCCGTTCACGCCCCAGTAGTCGACCACGGCCCGTAACTCGCCGTACGGTCCGGGGCGGTCCAGCGTGATGAGCGCCGCGCGTCCCTGCGCGGTCCGGTAGTCCACGTTCGCCGACAGGAACTCCGCGCACCGGCTGAGCGAGGCCGGAATCAGGTAGTCGTCGTCTCCGTGCAGCGCGCAATACGCCGACTCGGCCTGCGCGCACTGCGCCAGCTTCACCGTCGTTTCCGTGGCGCGGACGCCCTCCCAATGGAAGTATCGCACCTTCGCGTGCGCGAGCGTCCGCACGAAGGCCTGCATCCGCGCGGCAATCTCGGGGCTGCTGGCGTCGCCGATGTAGATCGGATGCTCGCTCTTCAACGCGTCGTAGTACGCGAGGGTGCGCTCGATGAAGTCGGGACGATTCTTCGTCGGAATCAGGACGGCAACGTTCATGAATTCACGGCTTCTGTATCCACCAGTCGGGCAACTCGACCTGCAGCGTCACGTCGTTCCGCACGGCAAACTGCGATACCGCCCGGACGACGCCGTCGTGCTGCCTGGTGAAGCCGTTGTAGAAATCATGCCCGCCAATCACACCACCGGACCGCACCTTCGGATAAAACGACGCGATGTCCGCGCGGACCGAGCTTTCCTCATGGTCCCCATCGACGTAGACAAAATCGATCCCATCCGGAATCTCTGTCGCCGCGTCCACCGACCGCTTGAAGACCCAGGAGATCTTCCCGGCGTTCGGCGCCAGCCGGCCCATCGCCTCCGCTTTGGCGAGATCCAGAGAATCGTCGTCGCCGTAGTGGCTCCGGCTCTCCTCATACTCGGCGTACAGCGCGTATGGATCGACCAGGTACAGCGTTTTGATATCCAGGTACGACAAGAGACTTTCCGCGTGCTCCCCTTTGTGGACGCCGATCTCGACGCCGACCAGCCCGCGGCCCGTCACCCCCAGCCGCTCGAAGGGGCGCGGAAAGACTCGATGCTTGAGATCGCTCAGCATCGTCACGATGACCTTGTCGTCCGTCACACGTTTCCGAACAGCGTGTTCTTGATCATGGTGTAGCCCTTGATCAGGTCGCCGATGCCGGCGTCGAGCGAGACCGAGGTCGCGAACCCCGTCGCTTCGATCTTGGCGTTGGACACGACGTAGTTGCGCTGATCGGGGTCCTTCCCGACCGGCGCGTCGATGAACG
>JANLGX010000286.1 GCA_024654005.1 Gemmatimonadaceae bacterium
TCGTCACCGTCGCCGCCAACGGCACCGTCACCAACGTGGGCGCGTTCGTCACGGTCGCGCAGAACCCGGTTTTCCATCGGGACATCGTGGTCGCGTTCGCGGCCGGGGGGGCGACCGCACCGAAGAAGTACACGGGCTCGGCGATCAGCGCGTTGGGCGGCAGCCCCCCGAACGCCGTCTACGCGACCGTTTTCACTGACCGTGTCGTTGCGGCGCGCACGGCCGCGAACCCGAACCGGGGCTTCTTCTCTGCTGCGGGCAATCCAGAGAGCTACGACACAACCAACTCATACATAGATTTCACGCATCCGGTCACGGGTCTCGCGTCGTTGCGGACGGCGATCATGTTCTTCCACGACGGCTACGTGTCCCGCATCCGTGGTTACACGCCGCCGACGGTTGCTGGGGGTTCGGGTGACTTCGCCGTCGATGATCCCCTGTGGAACGTCGGCTGCTCGGATGCCCGTTCGATCGCCTACTGGAACGACCAGATCATCTTCGCGAACGGCGGTGGCATCCACATCACAGACGGTGCCGGCCAGGACGACCTGACCCGCCGTTGCGGCATGAAACGCTTCTGGCAGGACACGATCATGAGCGGCTACAGCGCCTCAAGTTGGACGATCGCCGCCGGGGTGCTGCGCGACCATTACATCGTGAGTGTGATGAACGGGGCGACGTTCAAGGGTGCGGCGGCTATTGACCTGCGCGGGCAGGCGTGGTGGCCGATGCTGAACTTTGACTTCATCTCGGCGTGGCAGCAGCAGGGCGCGGTGGACGAGCTGTACATGGGCCGTCGTGGTGCCGCGCGGGTCGCGTCGTTGGCGAGCATTTTCAATCCGGTTGCGGGGGTGAAGAACGACGGTGACGGGGACGCCGTAGCGGGCACGGTGGAAACCCCCTATTACCGGGGCAAGCCGGGCGAGAAGGGATGGCGCAGGTTGTTCGTCACGCACTACTTGGCCGATTATGCGACCGACAACCCGACCGTCGCTCTGTCGTATGTGAAGACGCCGGAGGCGACGTCGTACACGGCGATCACCGGGTCACTGGCTGAGAACACCGCTGAGGACCGGAAGTCGAAGAGTCTTGGGTTCGCCTCTGATGGGGTGGCGTTCAAGCTGGCCCGTGAGAACGCCGGGGACTGGCGGCTCTCCTCGATCGAGGCGGACGTTCATCCGCGCGAGCAAAGCAGGTAGTGGTGAGTAGCGGCTTCGACCCTGTCCAGTCGGATCGTCTGGAAGTCACGTCGGAGGCTGGGGCTGCGCTGACGGACTTCGATTATCGGGTGATGGCGTCGGTGTTGAAGATGACCCATTCGCTCAGGTGGCCGAAGGACGCGATCAGCTACCTGGCGGAGCGGATCGGTCTTGAGGGCTTCCAGATTCCGGTGTCGCAGTTGAGCGGGTTCTCGGGGTTCATCGCCCAGGCGAGCGCCGTCGCTACCGCGCAGGCGACCACCAGCACGTCCTTCACCGATCTTGCCACGGTCGGGCCGCAGCGCACCGACCTCGCCCCCGGACAGTACCTTGTCCTGTACGGCTGCAACGCCTTCGCGGGCGCAGCCGGGGACGTTGCCGCAATGGGGATCTCCGTGAACGGAGGGGCTGTCGCAACGAAGCTCCGCACCCCCGTCCTTTCCGACTACACCTCCCTAGCCGTCGTGGAAACCGCCTCCCTGACCGCTGGGATCAACACGGTGGTCGCCAAGTACAAGTCCGCCTCGGGGGCCACCGCCAGCTTCGCAGACCGCTGGCTGATCGCACTCAAGTACGCCGACAACTAGGAGTCTGAACGCATGGCCCTCGCACTCCCCGGATACCAGTTCAACTCGCTCACCGGGATGCCCACCAAGAAAAAGCAGCCGTGGGAAACCGCGCTCAACCAGCGTTCAATAGGGCTGAACCAGCAGTACGGGCTCGGCCAGTACGCATCGGCCGCCGGGGCGGGAGCGTCTGGGCAGCAGCAGCTTGGCCCGATCAACCTTCCAGGGTTCACACCCGATTACAAATCCCTGATCTCGCAGGCGCTCGGCCCGTTGAGCGCGCAGCTCGGGGCGGAAGGAAGCGCCGACCTTGCCAGCCGTAACGCAGGGCTGATCCGTGGCATGGCGCAGTTCGGGGAGGAGTTCGACCCGGCGGGGGCGCAGGCAGCGTTCGGGCAGGACTTCTACAACCAGGCGGGGATGGGCGACATCCTCGGGCAGGCGAACGCATTGGCCGCGGAGAACACCAAAGCAGGGTTCAGTGTGGCGGCCCGTCAGAAGAGCGCGTTCGAGAAGAGCGTCCAGCAGATCCGGGACGCGTTGGCCGCCCGCGGGATGCTCCGCTCCGGTGCAACCGGGGTTGCGTTGCAGGGCGCCCAGAAGGAGTTCGACACAGGCCAGTACGACGCCCGGATGCAGCTCGCGGATTACGCCGCGAGTGTGCAGCAGGGCTATGTGCAGGGGCAGCGGCAACGGGCCGCGCAGCTCGAGCAGGCGCAACGGGAAGAGGCGGAACGGCAGGCACGGCTCAACCCGGCGGTCGGCTCGCGCACGGTATACCCGGGCGATCCCGGCTACCCCGTTACGCCCACGGCCGCTACGCCATCGCTGCTGCCGCCCGCGCCGCCCGCCCCGCCCGTGGCGCCACGTCGCACCGATCCGGTGTCGCCGTGGCAGCAGGGCATCAATGCCGCCTTGGCAGCACCATACGATCCGTCTGACGTGATCTCGCGGCTTCTCGGTCGCCGCTAGATCAGCAAAGGACGCGGTATTCCGCTTGCGCCCGATGCCGTACCCACGCGGCAGCCATGATCGCCCGCCGTGTCACGGCTCGCTTGATGCCGAAGCGTCGCGTCAACACACCGGGAAGTTCACGTAGCGCTGTGCAGTCCGCAACGGACTCGTCGAGTTCGCCGCGCAGATGAACCGTCTCGTGGACGAGCAACAAGACCGATGACGCGAATCGTGCAAGCGAAGGCACGTTCTTACCTCGGAGCCATCCCTCGATGTGCTGGCACGTCCACGGCGACAGATGGGTTTCGCCGTCAGCGACCAACGTGTACCCGCCGATCTGGTAGGGATTGCCGCCGCCGGTAGCGGCAACCTGCGCCGCCCACGCATCGAACGTTTGAGCGCACCGCACCAGCACAGGCTTGCCCGCAATCTCCGCAGCAATCGGCGTCAGCCGCACGCTCTCCCGGAACCCGTCCGGCGCGGACGCGGCAGAGCCCGCCAGCGTAAGA
>JANLGX010000295.1 GCA_024654005.1 Gemmatimonadaceae bacterium
CGTTATCGGAAAGGTGCCGCGGCCGCCGCAGGGGAAAATCTAGTCCCGGTCCGGCCGCGCTCCTTAAATCGCCGCGTGCGCCGTCGCCGGAGTAATCAGGTCCAGCTCGCCGATCGACGGGATCACTATCGTCCCGTCGTCGACGAGCCCCACGAACTCGGCGACCATCGCTGGATCGAACTGCGTGCCGCGGTGTTTCTGCAGCTCCCGGAGCGCGCTCGCGACGTTCATGCGGTGCCCGCGGCGATACGCCCGTCCGCTGGTCATGGCGTCGAACGCGTCCGTCACGCTCACGATGCGCGCCTCGAACGGGATCATGTCCCCCAGCAGCGCGTCCGGCACGCCGTTGCCGTCGTACCGCTCGTGGTGCGATCGCACGATGTTCAGCGCGAGCGGCGCGTCGGTGAGCAGCGGCGAGAGGATCTGCCAGCCCACGACGGGGTGGGTCATGATGTGCGCGTACTCCGCGTCCGTAAGCGGCCCTTCCTTGTTCAGGATCGACTCGCGAACCCCGATCTTGCCGATGTCGTGCACGTGCCCGCCCAGCTCGATCTGCCGGATGGTGTCGTCGTCGAGGCCGAGGTGCCGCGCCATCACCATGGAGAAGCGGCTGACACGGATCGAGTGGCCCCGCGTGTACGGATCCTTGACCTCGAGCGCGTGCACGACCGCCTGCACTCCTCCGAGGAACAGCACCTCAATGCGTCCCGCCTGCTCGGCGACGCGGTCCTCCAGCTCCTGCTGGTACTGCCGGTTCTCCAGCACCAGCCGCCGCTTCTCGAGCGCCTGCGCGACGCGCGCGCGGACTTCCTCGATGTGGAACGGCTTGGTGAGATAATCCATCGCGCCCATCGAGAGCGCGTTGAGCGCGACCTCGACTTCCGCTACCGCGGTGATGAGGATCACCGCCACGTCGCGGTGCTTCTCCTGGATGTTCCGGAGAAGCTCGAGGCCGTCCATCCGCGGCATGCGCAGGTCGCTGAGCACGAGCACGTAGACGCCGGCCGCCAGCTTCTCCAGCGCTTCGACTCCGTTCGCCGCCTCGTCACAGCGGAACCCTTCCCCGACCATGAGCCGGACCAGCACCTGCCGCAGACGCGGCTCGTCGTCGACCACGAGACAGTGGAGGCCGCGATTAGACACAGCGCTTTTGGTTAAGTTTTCGCGGCAAGCCCTTCCTCCATCGATCCCATGACTCGCATCTTCGACAGCGATCTCGAATCCGCCTTCGCTACTCGGGCAATTCATGCCGGGCAGCGCCCGGAGCCCCTGGCGGGCGCGATAATGACCCCCGTCTACCTCACGTCCACTTATGTGCAGACCGGACTGGGCGAAAACAAGGGGTATGAGTACGCCCGCGGCAAAAATCCTACCCGCGAAGCGCTGGAGCGGAATGTCGCCGCCCTCGAGGGCGGGCGGCATGGCTTCGCCTTCTCCAGCGGCATGGGCTGTCTCGACTCGATAATGAAGCTCTTCTCCGCCGGCGACCACATCGTGTGCGGGGAGAACGTCTACGGCGGCACGTTCCGCCTGTTCGACAAGATACTGAGCCGGATGGGCATGTCCTTCTCGTTCGTGGATACGCGCGATCCGAACAGGATCTCGGAGGCCGTCACCGCCTCGACGCGCGCGATCCTGGTCGAGACGCCGACCAATCCGCTCATGCGTCTCACCGACCTCTCGGCGGCGGCGGCCATCGCGCGCGACGCCGGCGCGCTGCTCATAGTGGACAACACATTCGCC
>JANLGX010000308.1 GCA_024654005.1 Gemmatimonadaceae bacterium
TCTGTTGTGGATACAAAGACTGGGAAGATCATCTCCGCGCACCTCGCACGAGAAGAGGCATGGGCGAAGGCAGAAGAACTGAACGAGTCCGCCGATGCCTGACCCTCTCACCGTGCTCCGCAAAGCCCACAAGGCCCGCCGACGCGCAGACAGCGTGTACCGTGCCGCCCTGCTCGCCGCTGTCGCAGACGGGCACACGTACGCGGAGATCGCGAAGGAACTCGGCCTCTCGAGGCAGTCGGTCAGGATGAGCGCACTACGGGCCATCTAGCCGTCCGGCCCGGCCCGCAGCGTCATCTCAACCGTGCCATCCGTCCAGTCGTCCACGTTCCAGCAATACGGTTCGCAGCACGCGGTGTCCGTCAGCGTGTCCAGCCAGTCCACCTGCGCGGGGGAAAGCCGTCCGCCCTTGGCTTTCAACTCGACGAACAGGAGCCGGCGCTGCTTCGGATGCGCGAGCACACAATCGGGGAAGCCTTTTGCGCCGTTCCCCTGCGCCGCGGTACGCCAGCCCTTCCCGGTCTCCGCAGGCCGGGCGTGGTAGCAAAGCCAGCCTAGACGGGCGGCAAGCTCGAGAACGGCGGTAAGGAGCGCATCCTCGGTGATTACTTTGAGCGTATGAGAGGGCTGGCGACTCAAAGCTCACCCTCAGCTTGAGGTACAGTCGGCGGCTTGAGGATGGGCGCGCGGCAGCAGCAGCGGCCGTTGAGTGGGTTGAGCTTGTCGTACAAGGGGTCGTGTTTCCCCTCGGCCGCGAGAAGATCGGCTACCCGGACGCACGCGGGACAACAGACGTGCTCCTGCACCATCTGGTCGGCCCGCAGTCTCTCTATCAGGGCCAGGTCGATCATCACGCTCCGGTCACGGTCGCTCATGAGGTCTCCGCGAGCAGGTCGACATGATTCAGCGCCTCGTGGCCCCAGGCTTCCCATCCGAGACGAGCCTCACGAGCGAACAGCTCGAGGAAGGGACCATCGCAAATGCGCTCTATGAGTTCTAGGAACCCGGGCGGCTTCGCCGAGTGCTTCTTCTGCGGCACCCCAGCCGGGCCATACTCGTAGACCTGCCGCCAGAACCAGACACCGATCGGTGAGTCAGATTCGATACGTGGGCAACCACGGCGGGCGACAAGCACCGGCTCATGGTCGTTAGCGAACGTGCGGCTGCCCGTGCCCGGATTCCGCAAGCCCCAGATGATCTCTCCGCACGGCTCGAATCCCCAGGCGCGCGCGACCCTCGCGGCCTCACCCTCCCGGAACACCTTGCGCGTCGACCACAGGAACAGCGCACAGTCCGGGGCCGCCAACTCTCGCACGGGCAGTGCCGCTATCGCGTCGGTCGACATGAATGAGTACGGAACCCGTGTCTCGTTCGAGCGGCGCCCACCACGTCCGATGCGAGCGTTGCTCAGTTGCCACGGCGGGTCAGCACAAATCGTCCCGTACGGCACGGCGGTCACGCGGCTCTCGCGTTCCCGGCGTCAACAGGGCGGTAGGACACGGAGAGAGAGGTCACGGCCGGTACGTCACCCGCGTCGGCCCGCCGAGCGACCGCATCAGCCACCCGACCTTCGCGCCCCAACCATTTCCACAGGGCGGGCAATAGGACCGGCCGATCGTGTACACGTCCCGGACGCCCCTCGACAACCAGCCATCCCGCAACAGCTCGGCCTGGAAGCGGATCGCCTGCCGCCACGACCGGAAGAACGGGATCCCATAACCGCTCTTACACGACGCCAGCCCCCACACGTTCTTGGGGTTCGACCGGCACGGATACTTGCCGAAGCTCGACTCCAAACCAGCGATCGCGGCGATCAGGTACGGGCTCACGTTCTGCCGGCGGCCCTCCTCATCGAGGACCTTGCCTAGCCCATGGAGCGGTGTGCGCGCGAGCCCACGGTTGAGGGCGGCCAC
>JANLGX010000311.1 GCA_024654005.1 Gemmatimonadaceae bacterium
CGACCGCCCGGGAATCACAAGCCTCTACGCCCATGGGAACACCCGCTGTCGCATCATCTCGTCAACGGCCCGGGGATCGACCGCTTGGTGGCCGTTCTCGTGGGAGGCGTAGGCGGCAACCAACGTGCTGACCGCAGACCGGCCGTCCTCTCCGGTTGGATAATCGCCTCCTTCGATCAGGCCGCGCATGACCGCCGCCGAGCCGTCAACGACGTTCGCGGCAATTTGGTCGGAATGACTAAACGACGGCATCCCGTACCGCGTCGTGGGCTGACCACGGTGCTCGATTGCGCGGCTCAAATCAACGCCTCGCCCGATGGGCCACTACCCAACATCACGACGTCGCTTCGGGCAAACGTCTTCCCCGTATCGCGCGTCACTGCCTCAAGAATTTGCAGGCCGTACCGAGGTGCACAAATAACAAGGAGCTCGCTGTCTCCGAGATGATCAAGACAATCCTTCGGCTGCCGCACAGCGAGGCCGAGGTCGGCCAAGTGCGATTCTCGCCTGGGATCCGCATCGACGATGACCGCTGTGGATGGAAGCTCGTACCCGTCGAGAAGCCGCCGCAGCAGGTCCGTGACGGCCCACACGGTAATCCGCTTTCCGCGCCGGCTGAGACCCGTCATGCGTTCACGGAGCGCCGCCATCTGCAGCTCGTTCCGGCGGATCTGCTCCATTCCGCCGCGCAGACACGCCAATGCGTCCAGGCGCTCAATCGGGTTTGCCAAGGGACGGGCGGCCGGAACGGCCGTTTTGCGGAACACATTGACCATGCCGTACGTGCGGCTGCAGAGATGGCCGACCTCGATCAGTTCGAGGCCGAGCTGACCTGCGATCGCCGCTAGTGTCGTCACCGAGAAATGATTCGTGTGCTCGAACTCGAGAAGCACCAGATTGCGTGGGTAGAGGCGCATGTCCGGCGTCTCGCAGACCATGACGCCGCCTGGCTTGAGAGCGCGGTGACACGACGCCAGAAACGGCCGCACCTGCCCGATGTGCTCTAGAACGTCGTAGTGCGCGATGACGTCGACCGATTCCTCCGGCAGGTCGTGCACGCTCCGAAACTGGGCGGTCGTATCTTCCGAGATCTCGACGTCGATGATGCGGCCAAAGAGGCCAGACAGGCGTTGATGGAACTCTCCGGCTTGATCCCCGCCCACTTCAGCGAACACGCCGCTCGGCGCACTGTACCGGGCCAGCACTTCGAGGCGGGGTTCGATGGTGTACGGCAAACCGATCGCTTTGTAACCGGAGAGTCCTTCCGCGTGATATTGCGCCAGGTCCTCCGGCTTCGGACCAGGCGACACAAAGCAGAATCCACAGATGCGGCAGACCGCCACATTCATCGGGAATCGCCACATGCTGAACGCCCGCTTCACAATGCTGTGACTCGAGAAGACCAGCTCGGCATCCCGGCTGCCGCAGCATTCGCACTCGCGCGGTTCTAATCCAATTTCCAGTATCGCGTCCTCACGAACACTCATGCCTGTGTCTTCCGTTTCTTCAGTAAATACATGCCGATCTCCACGGGGACGACGCACAGCACCAGCCTCAGGAACGTCTTCAGCGCCTTCGGCACGAGTAAATACACGGGCCCCGGATAACGAACCATCGTGTACAGGGTCTTCCACATCAGAAACCAGTACAACGGGCTCAGCTTGACGCCGCGCCTGATCAGGTGCGGCTCGTAGGCCTCAAGGTAGTGATATTCGGTGTAGAGCGGCTCATACCTCGTGTAGTTCGAGCCGGGCCGGATCGCTGATCCGAGACGTTCGGCATTCGTGTAGTGAATGAGCAGTGCATCATTCAACACGACCACCTCATCGGCGTAGCTGAGCAGCGTGAGCGAAATCAGTTCCTCGTTCCCGTGATCCCACAGGTGAAATCGCGGCATGGCGACCGACTTGAGCAACCCTCCGTCGATCAGAGAGCCGATGTAGCTGAAATGCGACCAGGACGAATCGAGATTGCCCCGGCTGTAGAAGAGCTCGATCAGCCGCGCCGAGCTCATCGAACCACCGGTCGTGTGAGCCCACGGCAGCAACATGTCCTTGCCGGGGTCAACGTCGCCCGCCAGTTCGTGCCGCCTGACGTCTCTTGAGACGGAACGCGGATACACGAGGTTCGCGGAGGGCGCCGAGTCTGCCGCGGCGACCATCTTCTCGACGCAGGTTGTCGCCAGCAGCACATCGGCCGGGATGATGATGAAACGGCTCGTCTCCTGTGCCAGTGACAAGATGAAACTGAAATTCCCCTGGCATCCGATGTTGCTCGTGTTCGGGTGGTACACGATCCGGTCATCGGCGAGTGTTGCGAGCTCCACACCGAGACTGCCGCGGCACTCGCGAAACCCGTTGTCGACGACCACGATCTGGATATTGGTGTACGTCTGGCGGATGCAGCTCTTGACGCACCCCAGGATCAGCGCCTCGTTCTTGTAGGTGGGGATGAAGACGGTGACGCAACGGAATGCCTCATTCATCACAGCACTCCCTGAGAATCTGCGGACGCGCCAGTGGTCTGAAAGTAGTTGCGGTACCACGCGACGGTCGACGCCAGTCCGTCCCTGATCTGCACGCGACTCGTCCAATCCAGAATGTCGCGTTCTCGATCGGTCGACCGTTCCTGGTTCACGCGTTCCCCGGCGGACTTACCGCCGGGGATTGGCGTCAGATCAGCGCGCCCCACGATTTCGGCAAGATAGTGGACGATTTGGAGCGTCGACGTGCTCTCGCCGGTCGCGAAGTGAAACATCTCGCCGCGGATCTCCGGATCATGTGCCCGGGACGCGAGCAACAGGTACGCGTTGACCATGTCGTCGATGTAAACATAGTCGCGCGTCAGGGTGCCGTCGCTGCGAAGCAACGGCGCTTCGCCGCGGAGCAGCGAACGTACCGCCCCCGGAATCAGCCGGCTCCAGTTCAAATCGCGGCCACCGTAAACGTTGTCGGAACGAGAAAT
>JANLGX010000318.1 GCA_024654005.1 Gemmatimonadaceae bacterium
CCGCTGACCGAGCGCAGCACCTCGTAGCCGGCCCGCGTGCCTATTACGGCGACGAGATTCGCGATGGTCTTCGCGTTGGGGGACAGCCGGTCGAGTCTCGCGCCGAGCGCTTCGCGGACCGTCGCGGGCAGATCCAGGGAGTCCGTCTCCCAGCCGGTCCACTTTCCGTCCCGCTCGACGAGCAGCCCGCGGTCGACGAGTGACTTGAGAGTCTCCTGGATGAAGAAGGGGTTGCCGCGAGTCCAGTCGTACAGCAGCCGCGTGAAATGGGCCGTCTGCGCCGGCGGCACGCCGAACGTCTCCTCGAGCAGCTCCGCCACCTGCGGCTCCGGCAGCGCGTCGAGATGGTGCACGGTTATCGCGCCGATTCGGACGAGAGACTGTTCCGTGGTTCGCAACACGTCGTTCGCGTCCCGCTGGGATTCGTTGTACGTCCCGATCAGCACTATTCGCGCGGCGTCGCTCGGCTGCCTTGCGAGAAAATGCAGCAGCTCCAGCGAAGACGCGTCTGCCCACTGCAGGTTCTCCAGCACCAGCAGCACCGGTTGCCTGGCCGCGAAACGAACGAGGAACTGGCTGAAGTTCCATAGCAGGCGCGCCTTGAGCTCCGACGGATCTGCGCCGGCGTTCGCCCGGGGGCCGTCGCCGTCGGGCCCCAGGCTGGGGAAGAGCTGGCGCAGCTCCGCGGCTCCGCCGCGCGAGAGCACGGTGAGCTGCGCGGGCTCCATCGCGCGCAGCACCGGGACGAGCGCGTCCGCGAATGCGGCGTAGGGCACGCCGGTCTCGACCGGATAGGCGCGGCCGACCGCCGTGGTGAACCCCATCTTCGCCGCACGGGCGGCCACGGCTTCGACCAGCCGGGTCTTGCCCACGCCGCCTTCGCCGGCGACGAACACGGCGCTACCCCGGCCTGCGGCGGCGGCGGCGAGCATCGCGCTCAACGCCGCGAGATCGGCCGCTCTCCCGACCATCGGCGTCGCGTCGCTGCTCAATCGCCCGGGCATATTCTGTAAACACAAGCTTGCGCGCGAGCCAAGGTCAAGGAAAACAGGTCTCGATCCCTCCTGAGGCGCCACACCACGGTTCACTTTATGCTCCACCGCTACCCATGCCTATGCCGCAGCATGACACGGGGCTGACAGCCACACGCGCAGTGGTGCACGCGCTTTTCGGGTCGCCGGCGGAACGAACGTTCGACGTTCGCTACTGGGACGGATCGAGCGAGCCGTCGGAGCGCGCGGACGTTGTGCCGTTTACGCTGGTGATCTCCCGCCGCGGGGCGCTGCGAAGAATGCTCCTCCCGCCCAACGAGCTGTCCATCGTGGAGGCCTACATATCCGGCGACCTCGACGTGGAAGGAGATCTGGAGTCGGCGGTCGCCCTCGGCGACGCGGTGGGGCGGCGGCTTCGGGATGCGGAAACGATGCCGCGCCTCGCCCGCAGGATCCTGGCGCTCCCCGCCGACGATCACCCCAACGTCGCGAAGACGCGGTTTCAGCGCGTGACCAGCTCCCTCGCGCGGCGGCGGCGCGGCGACGCGCAGGCGATCGAGTTCCACTACGGCGTGAGCAACGAGTTCTACGCGCTGTGGCTCGACCCGATGATGCTGTACACATGCGCGTATTTCAGGACGGGCGACGAGAGCATCGAGCTGGCGCAGCTCGACAAGCTCGAGCACATCTGCCGGAAGCTCCGCCTGAAGCGCGGCGAGCGTCTGCTCGACGTCGGGTGCGGGTGGGGCGGGCTGGTCCGCTACGCGGCGAAGAACTACGGCGTCGAGGCCCTGGGAATCACGCTCAGTGAATCGCAGGCCGCCTGGGGGAGGGAACGCGTCCGGCTGGAAGGGTTGAGCGGCCAGTGCAGAATTGAAGTGCGGGACTACCGCGACCTGCCCGCCGGCGAGACGTTCGACAAGATCACCTCCGTCGGCGTGACGGAGCACGTGCCCGCTGACGAGCAGTCCGCGTACTTCGCGCGCGCGCACTCGCTGCTCCGGCCGGGCGGAGCGTTCCTGAACCATTGCGAGGTAAGCGTGGATCAGGCGCGGGGGGAATCGATCAAGTCGAAGGTCGCGGCGAAGCTGTGGAAGCGCGGCGAGTTCATTCAGCGGTACGTCTTTCCGGATGCGCGGCTGGTGCCGGCGGCGCACGTGATCGCAAGCGCGGAGCAGAGCGGCTTCGAGGTGCGCGACGTCGAGAGTTTGCGCGAGCACTACACGCTGACGCTCCGGCACTGGGTCCGCGAGCTGGAGAGCAGTCGCGACGCCGCCATCGACCTGGTCGGCGAGCGCACCTACCGCGTATGGCGGCTGTACATGTCGGCCGGCGCCCATCGCTTCAACGCGGCCAAGCTCAACATCATCCAGACGCTGCTGTCGAAGCCGCGCGAGAACGGAATGTCGGAGCTGCCGTGGACGCGCGAGGACATCTACGCCGCGCCGTATCCGAGCGAGCTCGCGCGAAAGCTCGAGCTGCGTACCTCGGCCTAGCCGCCGGTCGAGCTGAAGCAGTCCCTCGCAGCTCACCTGAGCATTGCTGGCGCCGTCACGAGCGCCTACAACGCGGGCCGCCCGAGATGGAACGCCGTTGCCCGCTGGTACGCCTCCGCGACCGCGAGCAGCTTCGCCTCGCCGAATAGCGCGCCGAGAAAGGTCAGCGAGACCGGCGTGCCGTCCGGGCGGAATCCATGCGGGAGGATGACGGCGGGGTGGCCCGTGAGGTTCGTGGCCACGAGCTGCGGAAAGCCGGCAACCGAGGTCGGCGTCACGATCACGTCCACGGTCTCGAACAGCTTGTCCCACTCGGCGATCGCGCGAGCCCGGAACCGGTTGGCGTTGATGTAGTCCACCGCCGGTATGAAGCGCGCGACGCGGAACGTGTTCGCCCAGTCGTTCCGGCTCTGCTGCACCAGCTCATCGTCGCGATTCGACCGCGTGAGAGAGTCGAACGCCGCCGCGGCCTCGGCCGTGAGCACGATTCGCATCGCGTCGTACGCGAGCTGTGGCATCTCCACTGGAATCAGCGCGAGGCCGAGTCCGCGCAGCACGTCGAGCGCGGCGTCGTCGAACGTCTTCGTTGAATGGAGGATGCGCTCCTGGTTCGCCGCGTCACGCTCCGGCACGTCGAACGCGCCCTTGAAGTATCCGATTCTGACGTCGCGCGCGCGCAGCCGCCAATCGGGAACGAACCGCGGCGCGATGGCGCTGGCGTCCGCTCCGTCCGCGCCGCTGATCGCCTCGAGCACGAGCGCGCAGTCCTCGGCGCTGCGACAGATCGGCCCGAGCTTGTCCATCGTCCACGACAGCGCCATCGCGCCCGTCTTCGGCACGCGGCCGTACGTCGGGCGGAGCCCCGTGACTCCGCAGCGCGTGGAGGGCGAAGAGATCGATCCGAGCGTCTCGCTCCCGATCGAGAACGCGACGAGCCCGGCTTTCGTCGCGGCAGCGGGGCCGGCCGACGAGCCGCTGGACCCCTGATCGAGCTTCCACGGATTCCGCGTCATTCCGCCGAACCACACGTCTCCCTGCGCCAGCTCGCCGAGCGAGAGCTTCGCGAGGAGCACGGCGCCGGCGGCGTCGAGCCGCTGAACCACCGTCGCGTCCTGATCGATCACCTGCTCACGATACGGACCGGCGCCCCACGTCGTCTTGTAGCCGCGCACGGCGAGCAGATCCTTCGCTCCCCATGGAATGCCGTGCAGCGGACCGCGGTACCTGCCGCGCGCGATCTCCTGATCGGCGGCCAGCGCCTGCGCGCGCGCCCGCTCCTCGGTGAGCGTGATGACCGCATGCAGCGACGGATCGAGCCGCTTGATCCGCGCGAGATACATGTCGGTGAGCTGCGTCGCGGTAACGCGCCGCGCCCGGACGAGAGCCGCGAGCTCCGCTATCGAAGCGAAGGCGAGATCCTCGAGATCACGCGGAACCGCTCGCGGTCTCGCGTTGGGCCGCTCGACCCGCCGCGGCTCGGGCGGCAGGCCCTTTCCGGCCGGCAGCGGATTGAACGTGAACACCGGCGACTCGCTGTTGGCCAGCTCGATCTCGTGCAGCGCGCGGATTCGCGACTCGTTGTTTCGAAGACCACCAACCATCATCTCGCGCTCGTCATCGTCGAAGCTGAGCCCGGCGATCTCTTCCGCGCACTTGATCGTCGCGGCCGTGATCTCGGCGCCGGCCGCCACCTGCGACCACAGGACCCCGGGGAGCAGTGTCGAACCCAGCCCCGCGGCGGCGAAGTATTCCATGAACGCGCGCCGGTCGTAAGTGTGCTCAGTCACCCTGTGATCCTCCGTTTAGGATTATCGCCGAAGCATCTCCACGTGCGGAATGTCGTCTTCCACGTACTCGGGACCCACCGACTCGAAGCCGAGCGAGCTGTAGAAAC
>JANLGX010000320.1 GCA_024654005.1 Gemmatimonadaceae bacterium
CCTGTGACCGCGAACGGCACCGGACTGACCGGGCTTGATCCGTCCCAGCCGGTCTGCTACTCGACGTTCTGGAACTGGTGGAAGAAGACCCTCGAGCGCGCCGACGTTCGTTTTCGTAAGCCGCACATGGCACGGCACACGTACGCCACGGACGTCCTCGACGCAAACGACGGGAACATCTACCGGGCGCAGGAACTACTCGGCCATGAGTCGGCGGACACCACCAAGCTGTACCTGCATTCGTCGTCGTTGCAGAAGGACCTTGCGGTCGATGCTCTGCAGAAGTTCCGGGGGCGTGCATGACTGACACTCACGACTCTTGGAAACCGATGGCGATGCTCGCCTGTAGCAACTGCGGTGGTACCGAGTGGGACTCCGAAGCAAAGTGGCGCGAAGGCACAGCCGATGAGAAAGCTAAGGGTTGGCAAGTGCTGCCCGTGTTTACACCAGAACGTTCCAGCTGCAAAGGCTGCGGGAACGTAATGGAGTTCCGGGGGCGAGGGTAGGTCATGGCCTCCGAGCATGAGTGCGTGTTTGTGGAGGAGCAGGAGCCTGAGGGCCGCCTGGTTCTGCCGCCCTGCATCGTGTGCGGCGTGTCGGCGATGGACGCCCTAGACCTGCTGCGCGAGGACAGGGACGCTGCGCTGACAGAAGCCGATAGCTGGCACGGACGCGCAATCATGAAGCAGCGGGCGCTGGACGACGCCGGGGGAAAGCCGTGGCCATGTAACTGCCGTCTCCCGACTCACGGCCCGTTTGAGAGGTGTCCGCTCCTCGCACCGAAGTGGCCCGAATCCGAGGAGACGACCGAGCAGTGGGCCAACCAGACCGGGCCGTGGGATCCTGTGGAGAACCACGGCTACGAAAAGGCGACTGCACGGCTTCGCGAGCTACTGGAGCAGGCCGAGGTAGACACTGAGCGCAAGGTGAGAGTGGAGATGCGCGAGCGTGTGGAATCTCTCGCCGCCGACGTAGAGGCGGTGCAGGGAGCGCTCCTGGAGATCGAGCGTGACAACTATCTCCGTGACCCCGGCGACGACTGGGAACATCTCGCGATCCGCCATATTCACATCGCCCGCGAGACCCGCTGGTTTATCGAGCGACAGCGTGGAAGAAAACCGCAATGAGTGACCGGCTGAGAGACGAGGTGGAGTTGAGCCGCCCGGCCGAGCAGGAATGGTGGACGCACTGGGCGACCGGAGAACTGATCGCCGAGATTCAAGAACTTCGCGAGGAGCGGGACGTGCTGCTTGGCGCTCACGAAGCGTCAGTCAAGTCGGCGCTATTGAATGAGAGGGCGCTTGAACTGCTCGCTGCCTCCGAAACCCAGGTGGAGTGGCTAGGGGGGAAGAGCCCGTATATCAACCGGTGGTGGATTCTGGACGACCCTGACGGCTCGAAGCGTGAAGCTGCGCTGAAGGAGGCGAACGACTTGGCTTCGACAATCGGATGGGTGTACGCCGCGCTTTGCGCGTGGGCCAACAAAAACGGGGACGTCCAGGTTGGCAGACAACGCAGCGTATTCACGCTTCGCCGTATTTCCAGTGGTGAAATCATCGGAAGCGTTCAAGTTAGCGGTGCGGATGATCCCAAGAACATCGTTGTAAAGGCTAACGCCGACCGCTGGTGGTGCAGGCAGTGCGGAGAATGGATCACTAGACCAGCGGAGAGCGTGGCTTGCCCCCAGTGCGATGGTGCGCCGAGCGAGGTTCAGGCGACGTGTGAGGTCTGCGGCGGTTATGGCCGATTGGGGGTCGCGCCATGAGACGTAAGCCGATCGCGGTCACGCTCGACCGTAAGACGGAGGCGCTACTCGACACGTTCGATCGGCTGTTGGAGCAGTGTGACGAGTATCAACATTGGTTCGACGATGCCCCCATGAACATAGAAGCTGCCCAGCGTGCTCTGTTCGACTACCGGCGGGCGTGGATCATCGAGCAGACGGCGAGAGCGCGATGAGCGAGCTGGGCTGGCATGACGACGAGTGGTGCCGAAACTGCGGCGTCAATCCCTCCCTGGGTTACCGCGACCTCTGCTCTTCCTGCGAGGCCGACGAGGACTTCCTCAACTGCACGTTCTGTAGCGGCACGTCCTGCACGGGCGAGTGCGAAGAGGACGACTACCCGAGCCCCACCGTCACGATGGGCTCTCCGGAACCTTCAGAGAAGCCTGCCGCGTGAATACCATGATTTGCAGGGATAACGCATGACCGCCCGGTCGCCTCTCACATTATCATTGGTTTTGTGGATTAGAGGTTACAAACCATGCTCATATTAGTTGGAAAGGGGGATTGATGGGCGTTGACGTTAGCCCTCACAGGTTCAAGCCGCTGCGTTGGTGGGACATGCGAGGCGGCGGCCGATGCCGCCACTGCTTCCTGCCGATGTCGGCACACCCGATCCATTGTTACGTGCCAGCTCGCCCGCTGGGCGACAGGTCGAAGGCCGAGTTGTCGTTCGAGAATCTCCACGACGGAAGGAGCGTCTGATGCCCGCCCGTCCTGACCTGTCCGAGCTGGAACGGCTGCGCGCTCTCGTCGAAGAGCAGGCCGAGGATGAGGGACTGTGGGCTGTCTATCCGATGGGTGTTCAGCCGGTCGCGGAGGCGTATTTG
>JANLGX010000329.1 GCA_024654005.1 Gemmatimonadaceae bacterium
TGTGTTTGGGAAGAGGATCGCACGCCAAAGTAACACTTACGTCACTTTGGCGACGAAGTGGCGGCTGGTGGTACACGAATCGATCGGGTGGCTATCGCCCGCGCTTTGAGGCGCTGGAAGACAAGGTGGATGCGCGGTTTCTGCACGTTGAGCAGCGCATGGACATCGGATTCGCCGAGTTGCGCACGGACTTCCTGTGGGTCATGGGCGCCATCGGCGGGGCGGTGATCACGGTCATCCTCGCGATGTTCGCCAAGGGCTGGATCTGAGCACTCCGCACCCACCTCCGCGTGGGGCCGTCGAGAGCGCGGTCAGCCACGTCATGCAACAGCGCATGAAGCGGGTCGGGATGCACTGGCGGGCTGCGGGCGCGGACGCGATGCTGGCCCTCCGATCGGTCTACCGGAGCACCGGGGCCTGGGATCGCTTCTGGGCCGACCGCCCACGGGCGGCGTGACGTGAACGGATGACGGCTGCGCCCATCCAAAAGAGCCACACCCAAATCATTCCCACTCCGTGGGATACTGAGTGCCTTCGGCCTTCAGGACCAGGAAATTACTGATGAAAGCCATTGAGGCGGTCGGCACGACGTGAATCAGCGTCGCCTTCTCCCAGAAGGTACGCATGGGAGATAGCGCTTGGCCATCGCACGGGGCGGGCGTGTGGCCACCATGGATCGCGCCCTCGTGGCGCTGACGACGTGGGTCTAATCCGCCCAGAGGCTGGCGAGTGGGATGGTGATGTCCGTAAAGGGTGGGAGGCAGGCGTCGTCGTCGCCGGCGAGGACCGCGAGGATGACCCAGCGGCCGTGTTCGAGTTGCAGGGCCTCGAGGGTGCGCGCGAGTGGGTCGACGAGCCAGGCGTGGGCGACACCCGCGCGGGCATAGACGTCGAGCTTCCCATGGCGGTCGAGCTGGGCGGTGCGGGGGGACAACACTTCGCAAATCCAGTCGGGTGCGGTCTCGAAGTACGCCGTGTCGGGAATGGTGGGCATGCGGGTGCGCCGCCAACCTGCCAGGTCGGGGACGACCACGTCGGTGCCGAGGTGCAGTTCTGGTTCAAACAGGATCCACCATCCGCCCGGACCGCCCTGGCCCTGGTGATAGGGCGGCCCAAGGTGACCGCCAAGAACGGAACTGGCGACCGCATGCCGGGGGGCCGGCCGGGGGGACACGTGAAGCTGCCCCCCGACAATTTCGCCGACAACGTGGTCGGGAAGCGCCAGCAGGTCGTCGTAGGTGGCCGGTCGCGCTGGCGTTGGAAGGTCACCCATCGGTCGAAGAATAACACCGCTGTCCATGGGCGACAGCAATGCACGTGGCGTGCCGAGCGTCTGGCGGCGGCCCCACGTAGGGCGTGGCTTTAGCCGCGCCGAGCATGGCGCCGCTGAAGCGACGCCCTACGTGCGCACCCGCCTTCGCCAAGGCTACGGCGGGCAAGCTCCGCACCGCGCGCTGCCCTGTTGAGTCGCCCTTGACCTTCCGCGGTAGACGATGACATCGTAGTCATCGCGGAATCTGCAAGGTATGCGCGCTCGTGGCTGGCAGAAATTGCTATCAGGCATTGCGGTTCCGGCCGAAAACGTCGCGTGGCAGAAGTGGTGGAACGAGTGGCGAATCTTGAGGCCCGGTTCGACGCACACGCACAGGAGCTGGTCAGGGTGCGGGACGCGGTCGTCTCGCTCGAGCAGAAGGTGGACCGGCGCTTTGAGGCGCTGGAAGACAAAGTCGATCGGCGGTTTGAGGCAGTCGACCGCCGGTTCGAGGCGCTCGATCAGAGAATGGACGCGCGCTTCCTGCAGGTCGAGCAGCGCATGGATGCCGGGTTCGCGGATCTGCACACGGACTTCCGG
>JANLGX010000341.1 GCA_024654005.1 Gemmatimonadaceae bacterium
TACGAGCTGCCGATCGTGCGCGTCGTCGCGGGCGAAGGGCAGGACGCGTCCACGCCGCTCGACGCCGCGTACGTGGACGACGCCGACGCGGTCCTGGTGAACTCCGGCGAGTTCGACGCGCTCCCTGTCGCTGAAGGAAAGCAGCGCATCACCGCGATGCTCGAGGCGACCGGCCACGGCCGAGGGGTGAACATCTACCGGCTGCACGACTGGTGCATCTCGCGGCAGCGGTACTGGGGTCCGCCGATCCCCATCATCTATTGCGACGCCTGCGGCACGGTGCCGGTGCCGGAAGATGATCTGCCGGTGCTGCTCCCGTTCGTGAAGGACTTCAAGCCGGATGACAGCGGGATCTCGCCGCTCGCGCGGCACGAGGAGTGGTACCGCGTGGCGTGTCCCAAGTGCGGCGGCAAGGCGCGGCGCGAGACCGACGTGTCGGACACGTTCCTCGACAGCTCGTGGTACTTCCTGCGCTACCCGAGCGTCGGCGTGGACGATCAGCCGTTCGAGCCCGGCATGACGCAGAAATGGCTGCCCGTCGACTCCTACATCGGTGGGAACGAGCACGCGGTGCTCCACATGCTCTATTCCCGATTCATCACGATGGTGCTGTGCGACGGCGGGCACATCGAGTTCGAGGAGCCGTTCACCAGGTTCCGCGCGCACGGGATGATTGTGCGCGAGGGCGCGAAGATGTCCAAGAGCCGCGGCAACGTCGTGAACCCCGACGCGTACATCGAGCAGTGGGGTGCGGACACGTTCCGCACTTATCTCATGTTCCTCGGGCCGTTCGAGGAGGGCGGCGATTTCCGCGACCAGGGTATCTCGGGCGTGCGGCGCTTCATCGAGCGACTCTGGTCGTCTGTGCGCGCGAGCAGGACCGACGGCGACACCGACCCGCTCGTGCTGCGCAAGCTGCATCAGACCATCCGCAAGGTCGGCGAGGACATTCCGCGCCTGAGCTACAACACCGCGATCGCGGCGATGATGGAGTACATGAACGTGCTCCGACGCGGCGAGCGCGTGCCGCACCGCGCGGAGGTCGAGCCCGTCGTGCAGCTCGTCTCGTCTTTCGCGCCGCACGTGGCCGAGGAGCTGTGGGAGCAGCTGGGCCACACGGAGAGCGTGTTCGACTCCGGCTGGCCGGGCTTCGACCCCGCGCTCGCCGCGGAGGAGACCATCGAGCTCGCCGTGCAGGTGAACGGCAAGCTGCGCGGCATCCTGCAGGTGCCCCCGTCGATCACGCAGGACGCCGCGCAGAAGCTGGCGCTCGAGGATCCCTCCATCGCCAAGTTCGTAACGGGCACTCCAAAGAAGGTCGTCTTCGTCCCCGGCCGCCTGCTCAACATCGTCGTCTAGCCGTCGCGGTTAGCCTGGGCCGGTGGCTCCGGGGTCGCGGTGCGGGCGGGGGTCGCCCTCGGCGGCTACGCTCGCTCGGGGGCCGGAGGAATCTGAGGATTTCCGTTTGTGCGAGCTAACACGCCGCCTACGGGCGACCCCCGCCCGCACCGCGACCCCGGAGGCAGGGACCGGAAACCATCCTGGAAAGGCGCGTGACGTATAGAGCGAACCCTTTTCGGTTGGAGAGTCATGCGAACACTGGTTTTGCTCGCCTCGGCGTGCCTGTTTGGCGGAACGATCGAAGCCCAGGCGACGGCCCAGGGTCGGGCCAGGACGGCGGAAGAAGCGAGGCGCGCCGAATCCGAAGCGACGGCGCTGCGGGAGCGCGTTATGGAGCGCGTCATGGTGGCCGACAGCGCCATGATGAACCGCGCCACGCTCGGGCTGATGCTCGGCGGCTCGCCGACCAAGCGGGACACGCTAGGCGTGTTCGTGGACGGCGTCGCCGAGGACGGGCCCGCGGAGCGCGCCGGGATTTATGAAGGGCACCGGATCGCGTTCATCAACAATGTGGACGTGCGCGCGAGCGCGGCTGACGCGGGCGATCCGTATCTCAGCAGCGTCGGCCAGCACCGCCTGATGTGCGTCATGCGCGACGTGACCGCCGGCAGCACCGTCACTCTCCGTGTGTGGACAGGCAGCGGCTACCGCGACGTGCAGGTCACCAGCGCGAGATACTCCGACGTGTTCAAGAATCAGCGGTTCGGATTGTGGAGCGGAACGCCGGGCGGCTTCGGGTTCGGCCCGGCGATGGAGCAGCTGCGAGTGACCGTGCCGGACATGCGCGAGTTCCATCTGCAGCCGTTGCGGGGAGTAAGGATTGAGGCTCGTCCCGGACAGCCCGACAGGATTACCGAGCTGCGCCCCGCGGAGCTTCCCCGGACGCCCTTGCGCGCGACGGCGACCCCGCCCGTTCCGCGCGCTCCGCGCGTGCTGGTGGCGCCGACCATCCAGGCCACGCCGCGCGTGATCGCCACGCCGCGGGTGATCACGGTGCCGCGCATCGCGCCAACTCCAGCAGGTCGGCGGACATTTGTCATCTAACCGCGCTGCATGCTCCGAAAAATCACTCGGCCGCCGAAAGGCGGCCGTTTCCTTTGCTGTAAGCGTGAGGGCGAACGCCGGGGGAGGGTCGCGGGGCGGGGTTGCCCGTAGGCGGCGTGATAGCTCGCACCAACGGAGCCCAGCCACCTCGCCGTCCGCCTCGCGAGCGTAGCCGCCGAGGGCAACCCCGCCCCGCGACCCGACGACGAACGAGAGCTAGAGTTCCATCTGCGCGCCGAGCTCGACCGCCCGGTTCGGCGGGATGCCGAAGAACTCCGCGGCCGACGGCGTGTTGCGCGACATGAAGATGTAGAGATTCTTGCGCCACTTGGCGAGCGGGCCCGTGCCTGTCGGCAGCAACCGCTCGCGCCCCAGATAGTAGCTCGTCTCGCCCGGCCGCTTGTGCACGCCCCACGGGCCGAGCCGCTCGATCACCTTCACCACGTCCGGCGTCTCCATGTAGCCGTACTTCGAGATCACCCGGAAGAAACCTTCCGGCAGCGCTTCCACCGTCAGGCGGCTCTCGTCCGAGACTTCGGGGACTTCGGTGGACACGATCGACAGCAGCACGACCTGCTCGTGCAGCATCTTGTTGTGCTTGAGATGGTGCAGCAGCACGACGGGCGCGCCCTCGGAAGCCGGCGTCATGAACACCGCGACTCCGGGCACGCGCGGAGTCTTGCGCTTGGCCACGTCCTGGATGAGGAGGTCCATCGGCAGCGTGCTGCGGTTCATCATGTCCTGCACGATCGTGCGGCCGCGGAACCAGGTGGTCATCATCAGGAACAGCGCGGCGCCGATGAGCAGCGGGACCCAGCCGCCGTGAATGACCTTGAGGACATTGGAGCCGAAGAACGAGAGATCGATGATCAGGAACGTCACCACGAAGATGCCCGCGCGCACCCGGTCCCAGTTCCACCACGATCTCGCGAGCACGAACATCAGCAGCGTCGTGATCGTGAACGTGCCCGTCACCGCGATTCCGTACGCCGCGCCGAGCGCCGACGAGGTGCGGAAGCCGAGCACGATCAGGATGCAGCCGACCATCAGCGCCCGGTTAACCTCCGGGATGTAGATCTGCCCGGACTCGGTCTTGGACGTATGCACGATCGTCACTCGCGGGCAGTAGCCGAGCTGGACGCACTGCCGCGTGAGCGAGAAGGCGCCGGATATCATCGCCTGAGACGCGACGATCGCCGCTGCCGTCGCTATCGCGATGAGCGGATACTTGAAGAAGTCCGGCGCCAGGAGGTAGAACGGATTCACCGCGGCCGATGGGTCTCTCAGCACCAGCGCGCCCTGCCCGAAGTAGTTGAGCAGCAGGGCGGGGAAGACGATGGCGAACCACGCGGTCCTGATCGGCCGCTTGCCGAAGTGTCCCATGTCGGCATACAGGGCTTCGGCTCCCGTCACCGCGAGCACGACCGCGCCCAGGATGATGAAACCGCCCGTGCCGTGATTGACGAAGAACTGCACGGCGTACCAGGGATTCAGCGCGAGCAGCGTGCGCGGCTCCTTCGCGATTTCGATGGCGCCGAGCGTCGCGATCACTATGAACCAGAGCAGCGTCACCGGTCCGAAAATCTTCCCGACTCCGGCGGTTCCGCGTTTCTGGACCAGAAAGAGCCCGACGATGACTCCGAGCGACAGCGGCAGGACGAGATGATGAAACGCCGGTGCGGCCACGGAGATTCCTTCCATGGCTCCGAGCACGGAGATCGCCGGGGTGATGATGCCGTCGCCGTAGAGCAGGGCGGCGCCAATCAGGCCGAGCACGATGACCACCATTCTGTACTTCCGCTCGCTCTCGCGGTGCTTCCGCTGGAGTACGAGCGCGAGCAGCGAGAGAATTCCGCCTTCGCCGCGGTTGTCGGCCTGCAAGACAAAAGCGATGTACTTGACGCTGACGACGAGAATGAGCGACCACAGGATGAGCGACAGGACGCCGTAGACGTTCGCCTGGTTGGCCTGGAGCCCGTACTCTGGCTTGAAGCACTCGCGGAACGCGTACAACGGGCTCGTGCCGATGTCGCCGTATACGACGCCGATCGCGAGCAGCGTCAGCGCGGCGAGTCTCTTTCCGGTGGGATACGCCTCGACGTGCGCCGGCGGGCTTTCGAGATGGGTCGCCGACTCCGTGGCGGTCGGGGTTTCGCCCGGCGGCGTCTCCTGCGGTGGTTCAGTCATGTAAGCGGATATGCGGGCTGACGATAGCCGCGGGGACCGCGAAATGGAAGCTTAACGGGCCGCTCAATCGGGCACGTCGCTTGCTCTTGATAAGGGCGTCACCCGGATGGGCGGCCGACGGACCTGACTCAATTTCGAAGAGGTGTATCATGAAGGGCCTCAACCAGCGCGGCATCGAGAATCAGACCGAAGGCACGGCGAAGGAGATCAAGGGCAACATACGCAAGAACGTCGGCGACGCGTTCGACAACGAGAGCGAGCAGCTGAAGGGGAGCGCGGAAGAGCTCGAGGGGAAGGTGCAGAAGAATTTCGGGAAAGCCCAGCGCAAGCTCGACCCGGACAACCGCTGACGAACTGATTACAAAAAGGCCCCGCCTCGGCGGGGCCTTTTTGGTGATTAGTGATTTGTGATTGGTGATTAGTAACTGCGACAGCTCCTGCGCTGCCGGGCGCGTAGTTACTAATCACTCATCACCAATCACCAATCACTTCTTTCTCGCCCGCCCCTCCCGGTGCATCTGCTCGAACCTGGCCTGCTGCTCGGGGGTCAGCAGGAGCTTGAGCTGCCGCTGGGTGTCCTCGAAGATCGAATCGCGGCTGCGTCCGATGGAGTCGAGCTGCGGCCGCATCGGCGAGTACAGGGCGCGCACCCGCGTGCGCTGCGCCTCCATCAGCGAGTCCACGACCTCCCTCTGGGAGGCGGATAAGCCCAGCTCCGCGGCGAACCGCTCGCGGTAGCTGCCCCGGTCGCCCTTGCACGGCTTCTCGGGACCGGCGACCTGATGGGCGGCGAACCCGACCGCCCCGCCCGCGAGGAACACGCCGAGCAGGAAGACCATCGCCAGAGATTTCGATCGCTGCATTTACTTCTCCTTCCTCAGTGAGACACGACGAAGCGCAGCGTTTCGTCCCGTTGCCGGGCGGCGTCGTGCTCGATGTAGATGAACTCCGGCTCGCTCGCGATCTGGGTCATCGACGCGAACGACACC
>JANLGX010000344.1 GCA_024654005.1 Gemmatimonadaceae bacterium
ACCAAGCCCGATGCCGAGCAGGATGATTCCGATGTTCTCGACACTGTGATACGCGAGCAGGCGTTTGATATCGTGCTGCGCCAGCGCCCACAGCACGCCGAGCAGCGCCGAGGCGACACCGAGCGCCAGCACCGTCCAGGCCCACCACGCGGGCGGCGGTCCCACGAGGACGAGAACGCGGAGGATGCCGTAGATGCCGGTCTTGATGACGACGCCGGACATGAGCGCTGAGACATGCGAGGGCGCGGCCGCGTGCGCCTGCGGCAACCAGAAGTGCAGCGGCACAAATCCGGCTTTGGCGCCGAATCCCACGAGCGCCATGGCCAACACGATCGAGCCGGCGCCGGGCGCGGTGCCGGCGAGCTCGGCCAGCGACGCGAACGACCAATCCGCGCTCCCATGCGCCATGACCGCAAACATGACGAAGAGAAGCAGCATGGCCGTGTGCGTCATGACGATGTAGATCAGCCCCGCCCGCCGGACCTGGGCTTGCTCATGGTCGGTAACGATGAGGAGAAACGAGCTGATCGCCATCGCTTCCCAGGCGCACAGAAACAGGACCGTGCTCTGAGCCGTGACGACGAGCAGTAATGCAGCGACCAGTAAGGCGTACGTCGCGTTGGCCTGGCGCACGCCGCGCGCCTGCGGGCCCGCCCGCGCATAGCCGTTCTCGAAAACGGCATTCGTCGATCCAAGTATCGCGATCGCCAGCACGAACATGGCCGACAGTGGATCCATGCCGATGACCCAATCGCCGCCGGGGATCGCGGCGTACCAGCGCATGTCTGATACGACCGCTCGCCCGCTGAGCACTCCGACTGCCGGGACCGCGGCAATCACCGACCCTGCCACCGTGAGAGTCACGAAGACGCGACCCGCGCGGAGACCGCTGGGCAGCGTGAGTGCCGCCGCTGCCGCGGCGAGCAGCAGACCGAGGCCCGTGAGGAACACAATCACGGCTGTTGTATCGTCTTGTATGAACCGGTCGAGCGTGTCGCCTCGACGAGCTCCAGCCGGCTCAGAATCTCGTCGGCCGGCGCCCGATCCTGAAGCAGCGCCCGAAGCGCATCGTCCCGGAGCGCGAATCCAAGCCGCGCAAGCACCGCCAGGTGTCCCGGAACGGTCGGACTCACCATCATGAAAAGTGCATGCACTGGCTGACCGTCCAGCGATCCGAAGTCGATGGCGTTGCGAAGTAAGCCGAGGGTCACGAACGGCTGCTCGACGTGCAACACGATCGGATTGCGCACGTGCGGGATCGCGATCCCATTGCCGATGCCGGTCGAGCCCATCGCCTCCCGCGCCTCGAGCACGCTGAGCAGGAACGCGCGATCATGGTCGGGCGGCAGCGGCAGGCGCTCGACGAATTCGCGCAGGACCGCAGTCTTGTCGGCTCCGGGGATGTCATGAAAGATCCCCCCTGCTCGCAAGAGCTCACTCAACGCCGGAACCTCCTCCGGTGAGCCACGGGCCTCGTTCAGCAGTCGGCGGGATACGGGAACACCATTCTCGACGGCCCACTCCCACAGTTCAACCGCGTTGATATATGACTGCTCGTGAGCCCGGTGCGCCGGGAGGCTTCGCTGAGCGATCCATCGCCGAACAGTGACTTCGTCGACGCCGAGGTGTCGTGCCGCCTCGCGCACGGTCAACTGCATCCGGCGCTCTTCAGTCCGCGGGCGTTGCGCGATCCGTCACCGCATCGAGGCATTCGCTTTTTGGCTAGGTGGTGGGGGCGTGCCGAAACGGAGCGAAGTATATTGAACCGCAGTTCAACGTCAATGCCAGACGGGAGATGGGCGGCGCTGATTCCGATGGCGGTCCTGGGTGGCATCCTCGCCATGGCGTACACCGTGAGTGAATGGCGCCCGTTCGTGCTCTGCCGCGGGATGCCTGTGGACCTACAGTAGGATTCGGATAGCCGAAGCTCCGAGCCCGGTCTATCATCCGGCAATGACGACTGAAAAGGATTACGTCCTCGGCACGCACGACGAGGAAATCGAGCGGCTCGGCCTGCAGCATCGCGTATGGCGGCCGAAGGCGACCGACGCCTGGCAGCGCGCCGGCTTCACCGTCGGCCAGACGCTGCTCGACGTCGGCTGCGGTCCCGGCTACGCAACACTCGACCTCGCCGACATCGTCGGTCCCACCGGCCGCGTCGTCGGCGTGGATCGCTCGCGCCGTTTTCTGAGCCATCTCGAGACCCAGCTCGAGCTGCGCGGCATCGGCCATGTCGAGACGGTGGAGGTGGACCTGGACGATGCCCAGTTGGCCGAGCGGCTGCCGGCAGGCATCGACGGCGCGTGGTGCCGATGGGTGTTCGCCTTCGTGCAGGATCCGAAAGCGCTGCTGGTGCGCGTCGCGGGCGCGCTCCGGCCGGGAGGCGTCATGGTCATCCACGAGTACTTCGACTACTCGACGTGGCGCCTCATCCCCCCTTCCCCCGCGCAGGAGCTGTTCGTCGGAAAGGTCATGGAGACGTGGCGCGCGACGGGAGGTGAGGTCGAGATAGGAACGTCCATCCCTGGCTGGCTCGGCGAGCTCGATTTTTCGATCGAGAGCGTGCGGCCGCTGATCGAGATCGTCGGGCCGCGGGACTACTTCTGGGAATGGCCGAAGGCTTTCGTGGACGTGGGAGTCGAGCGCATGCGCGAGCTCGGCTCGCTCACGGGCGCTGAGGCTGACAGCGTGCGACAGGCGCTGGCCGACGCAGAGCGCGACCCTCGATCGCTGATGGTCACGCCGGGCGTGATCGAGATAATCGCGAAGCGGTGAAAAAAAGCCCGGCGGCCGATGCGCGGCCGCCGGGCTTTCCTTTCGATCCAATCGGGACGGCGGGATTTGAACCCGCGGCCCCCTGAACCCCATTCAGGTGCGCTACCGGGCTGCGCCACGTCCCGTCCGCCGCTTGCGCGGACAGACCCCTAAAGATACACCGGCGCCGGCCCCCGCTCAATCCGGCGCGCTCACTCCGCCGAGTCGACGAGCTTCGTAATGTAAGTCTCGAAATCGTCGTGCATGATCTTCGACGACGGGCTGCGAATCATCTTGCGGAACGACTCCTCCCGGGCAAGCTGCCCCATCCGTCTCACCCAGGAATCGAAGTACTCGTCGGAAAGCTGCTTGTGATCATGAGCGTACCAGGCGATCTCGAACAGCGACAGCTGCATCAGATTGAGAAAATACTCCCGGATCTCGCGGTCCGAATGCAGATGCTCGACGTCGTGCGCGTGCACCGCCGCGAGCGAAGGATCCTGCACACGGAGCTCCCGGAGATGGTACTGCAGCTCCACCAGCTTGGAGAAGTTCGCCACGAGCTGCGCCTTCCGCGTGCTGCGAAACTGTACCGCGGCGTAAATGAGACCGCCAGCGATCGCCAGCGACGAGAGCGCTTGCAGCGTGATCTGAAGCAGCAGGACTTTCTGGGGCATCTGGGCAGAGATCGAGTCAGGTCAGACGGAGCCGCTCACGGGATCGAGCCAGAGCGTGTGGTACAGCACGTACAGCGCGACGGCGATGAGGAGATACGCGAACAGCTGCTTGAGCCGCGCCTGCGGCACGCGGCGCGACCAGAAGGAGCCCGCGACGGTCCCGACCGCGGCGAGAGCGGTGAACGTGCCCACCAGCGGCCAGTCGATCTCCGTGTGCCCCAGATATCCGGCGAAACCGCTGAGCGCGTTCAGCGCTATGATGACGAGCGAAGTGCCCACGGCGACGCGCATCGGCAGGCCGGCGATCAGCACCAGCGCCGGGACGATTATGAACCCGCCGCCGACCCCGATGATCGCGGTGAGCACGCCCACGCCGAGACCCTGAAGCACCAGCAGCAGCGCGACGCGTGCGTCGACGTGCGGCACGCCCGCGGTCGCGCTCTCAGCCGGACCGCGCCGGGCGTTGCGGATCATGAGCGTGGCGGAAATCAGCAGCACGACGGCGAACCCGATGAGCTGCGCCCTACCCGGGATATACAGCGCGAGCCGGGCGCCGAAGTACGCGCCGACCATTGCCGCGGGACCGAAGATCGCCGCGACCCGGAACGACACGAACTTCCCGCGGAGGTGCGACAGCACGGCGACGAGCGCGGTCGCGCCGACGACACCGAGGCTCATGGCGATCGCCGGCTTCGGCTCCACCCCGAGCACGTACACGAAAATCGGGACCGTCAGCACCGAGCCACCGGCGCCGAGCAGTCCCAGGGAGATTCCGACTACGAGCGCGAGTACGGCCGCGAAGATCGTCACGCGGGCGGCCGGTCGCCGTTCCGGCGCGTTGCCAGGCTCAGGCTCCGGCTTCCACCGCTCCGCCGTGAAGCTTCCGCGCCAGGTAGCTCTCGACGAACATCAGCCCCTGCTCGCCCGCGCGCCGGATCATCCGCAGCAGCGTGTCCATGCTGGACACTTCTTCGAGCTGCTCGTTCACGAACCACTCGAGAAAGTTGCGCGTCAGGTGCTCGTTCTGCTTGATGGCGAGATCCATCAGGCCGTTGATCTGCTCGGTGACTTTCATCTCCCAGTCCAGCGACAGCTTCACCGCTTCCTCCGCCGACTTGAAGCCGGCGCGCGGGGCCGGGATCGACGGGATCTTGAGCTGCGCGTCGGCGTCGACGATATACTGGATTATCCGCATCGCGTGCGCCCGCTCTTCGTCGGCCTGCAGCTGGAAATGGTGCGCCAGCTCCGGCAGCCCTTCCTGGTTGAAGTAGGAAGAGATGGCTACATACTGCAAGGACGCGCCGAACTCGTGCCCCACCTGTGCATTCAGCGCGTCCGCTGTTTCTTTGCTGATCATCATGGCTCGATGGGTTGAGGTTGGTTCGTTGTCAAAGTTAGCTGGTTCGGACGGCTGGTGGGCGATCCGCGCGGTCGTCCGCGCGGCCGCGCTGTCGCTCGCCCTCGGCTGCACCGATCGTTCCGGCCTCGCGGTCGCGGAAGGCGCCAATCCGACGCCGCCCCCGACTCCGCTGATCGGCGCGGCTGTGCTCGTCGGAGCCGGCGACATAGCCGGGTGCAGGTCGAGCGGCGACGAAGCAACCGCCGCGCTTCTCGACAGCATCCCGGGCACGGTATTCACGGCGGGCGACAACGTGTACCCCAACGGCAGAATGGAGGAGTTCCGGCGGTGCTATGAGCCGTCGTGGGGCCGCCACCGCGGCCGGACGTATCCCGCGCCCGGCAACCACGACTGGCGAACCCGGGACGGCGCGTCGTACTTCGAGTATTTCGGGGCGCGGGCCGGCGCCCCGGGACTCGGCTACTACAGCTTTCGGCTCGGCGAGTGGTTGATACTGATTCTCAACACCAACCTCGAGCTCGGCCCGCGCTCGCCGCAGCTCGCCTGGCTGGACGCGCAGCTCGCGGCCGACAGCAACGGCTGCGAGATCGTGATCACGCACCATCCCCGGTTCAGCTCAGGCACCCATGGGGCGTGGTCGCGAATGGCAGCCGCGTGGAACGTGCTGTACAAGCACGGGGTCGAGCTGGCCATCGGCGGCCACGATCACAGCTACGAGCGCTTCGCGCCCATGACTCCAGCGGGCGCGCGGGACGACGCGCGCGGAGTGCGCCAGTTCGTCGTGGGCACGGGTGGCTACCAACCGTCCACCCGAAGAAGAGCGCCGACACGCAACAGCCAGATCCGCAGCGGCGCAAGCGGAGTGCTGAAGCTGTCGCTCGGTGACGGCGTATATCAGTGGGAGTTTGTGCCGGTGGCCGGACAGAGCTTCAGAGATTGGGGCGAGGGACGGTGCAGATAGCTGGCAGCTAGCAGCTAGCAGCTAGCAGCGAAAAGCTGAGCGAGGACTATTGCTCGTACGGCTCGAGATGGACGAGGACCGAGTCCACGCGCGGGACCGCGGCGCGGATCGCGCTCTTTACCATCCCGCCGACGATGTGCGCGTCACGAATCGACAGCGACGGCTCGGTTTGGACGTGCAGCGTTACGCGGTAGGTCATTCCCGTTCTGCTCACCGCGAGCTTCTCCGTGGCGAGCACGCCGGGAACGCCCTCCGCCGCGCGACGGACCGGCTCTACGATGTCGGCGCCGGGCATGCGGTCCATGAGATCGCGCATCGCCGAGCGCAACATGACCGTACCGTTGTACGCGATGATGCCCGTGGCGAGCAGTGCGGCCCAGTCGTCGGCCGACTCCCAGCCCTCGCCGCCCCAAACGGCGATCGAGATTCCGATGAACGCGGCGGCAGATGTGATCGTGTCGCTCAGGTGGTGCGACGCGTCGGCTTCCACCGCCCTGCTGCCGATGTCCACTCCCACCGCGCGGACGCGGCGCGCGAGCACGAGCTTCGTCACTATCACGGCCACGAGAACCGCCAGCGTCCACGGCGCGGGAGTGTTGTGCGGCGTGCGGATCTCGCTCACGGCCTGGTACGCGATGCCGATGGCGGCGCCAAGCAGCATGAGCGAGACGACGGCAGCCGCGAGCGCCTCCGCCTTGCCGTAGCCGAACGGATAATCGTCGTCCGGCTCCCGGCCGGAGACGTGCAGCCCGGCCCACACCACCAGCGAGGAAAAGATGTCGGCAGTGGATTCGACCGCGTCGGCGATCAGTGCGTAGGTGTTTCCGACGACACC
>JANLGX010000346.1 GCA_024654005.1 Gemmatimonadaceae bacterium
CGGTTGACCTTCGAGAGGTACTTAATGGCACTTACTCGTTGCCGTTACAGGTCGATAAAAGATCAGCGAAGTTCGCGGCTGTTTGGCGGACAGCTTCCAGCGCGCAGCGGGCAGCTTGTCCGTTCTCTGTCGCCCTTCAGTCGAGGCACGACGATCATCGAGCTGACCCTCACGCTGTCGCTGATCAGCATCCTTTCCGCCATCGCTTACCCGCGCGTCGGCCGGCTGCTCGACGGAATCCACGTCCGCGGCACCGCCACCGAGATCCACTCGCTCTTCACCACCGCCCGGCATCACGCCATCACTCGCGCCGAGCGCGTGACAGTTCAGATCGACACCGCGCGCGCGGCCATCTCTCTCGTGGCCGGCTCCGACACCCTGCGCACCCGCGGATTCGGCGATACACACGGCGTCGCTCTCGCGGCGAACCGCGCGTCCTTCACCTATTCGCCGATAGGCATCGGCTACGGCGCGGGGAACATGACGCTGGTGATCCGGCGCAACGCCCGGGTCGACAGCCTGTTCATCTCGCGGCTCGGCCGCGTGCGCAGGGACTAGAGCGTCCGCAGGAAGCGGCGCGTGGCTTCCAGCACCACGTCGGGCGTCTCCTCGCAGATCACGTGGCCCGCGCCGGGAATCTCGTGCACTTCCGCGTCCCGCATGGCGGCCGCGTCTTTCGCCGTCGCGCCCTCGTTCATCAGCAGGTCCTTCGTGCCGAACAGCAGCAGCGAGCGGTGGGCGATGCTCGCCAGCGGCACCGGCACGCGCTCGCCGAAATCGAGCTCGTGCAGCAGATCGCGAACGGCCAGCGAGAACTCCGGGAACTGCGTCGGAGCCCGGTACTCGTCCACGTCACGCGCCGTGGGCCTGCCGATTCCGCCGTACGTGCGCCGGAGAATCGCCGCGATGACCCAGCGCCAGGTGAGATACGGCAGCAGCGGCCGGACGAATGCCGGAGTGCACGCGCGATAGAGACGCAGGTGTGGAACTCCGCGATATCCCACCGGCGAGTACAGCAGCAGCGCGCGCACAGCGTCGGAGCGCTCGGCGGCCACCATGAACGACAGCACGGCGCCGAGCGAGTGGCCGCCGATCACGGGATTCGTTAGCGCGAGCGCGTCGAAGATCTCGACCCCGTGCCGCACGAGCGCGGGGCGGGTGTACTCGCCCGGGCCGAACGGCTTGTCCGAGAGACCGTGCCCCTTCAGGTCGACCGAGATGGCGCGGTAGCCCATCTCGGCGAGCGCGGGGAGAATCAGCCGGAAGATGTACACCGAGCACGCCCAGCCGGGATACAGCAGAATCGGCGGAGCGCTCTCGTCGCCGCATTCGACAACGCGTACCGAGATGCCGGACTTCAGCCGCACCATCCGCGAGCGGAACCGCGAATCGCGCGCGGGGAACATCGCTTCCGGGGGAATTCGTCCCCCGGGCCGCCGCGCGCTAGACGACCTTGATCTCCCGACCGGCGAGCCGCGCGATGAGACCGATGCGGAAGGTGACGTCAGCCCAGCGACCCTCGCCCGCCAGCGACTCCTCCAGCGGGAACGTCGCCCACGCGTACGAACTCTTCGTCTTCGGCGTCTCCGTTCCCTTGTGCGGATGCCACACGCCGTCGCGGTCGGTGTCCTCGAGGAACCTGTCGAACATCTTCAGCCATCCGTCGTTGCGCCGCAGGAAGCCGAGCCGCGCCATCAGCTCGAGCCACATCAGCGCGAACGGGATGTCCGCCTCGACCGCGTTCCGGTGCGGCAGCTTGTCGCCGAGCACGAGATGCGGCTGCTGCATCTGGTGACGCCCGACCAGCTGCACGGGGTCCTGCCTCGGCAGCGGCTGCGACAGATGCTCGTACAGTCTCTCCAGCGCCGAGTGGTGCTCGTACCGCAGGAGCGGCATGTGCGCGAGGATGCGCAGGACGAAGACCGACGGTGGCGCCGCTTCGGCCGCGAGCACGTGCGTGTTGCCCACGCGCACCCACGGCTTGGCGCCGATCGGCGACGCGAGGAACGCTTCCATCCGCTCGACGATCCGGCGCACCGCGCCGCGCAGCCGCGGATCGTTCTCGAACCCGGCCCGCGCCAGCGTCGCGGCTGCCGCCTCGCGCAGGATCGCTCTTCCGCGGCGGATCTGGTCTTCCGTCTGCGTCTTGGTCGCGAGCTCGTACAGAAAACTGGGATCATCGTCCTCGGCCAGCAGGCGGAACAGGATCCGGCGCGAAAGCGCGATCGGCGGCGAGTCGGGCGACCAGCCGTACTCCAGCAGCCGCTGCAGCGCGGGGATCGTGCCCACTCCCTCGAACTCCCCGCCGCGACTCGCCGGAACGGCCATCATCCGGTCGTTCCAGACCCCGTCGATTCCCTGCGTCACCGCCAGCCGGATCGCCGACCTGGACGCGTACGGCATCCAGTCGAGCTGCCCCTGCGGGACCGGCAACCGTGCGACTTCCACCGCCGACCTGTATTGTAGGGCGGGCGAGCCGTGCTCCATCATCCAGGAGAGCGGGAACGTCACCGCTTCCGGCTCTGCGGCTGGAGCTGCTGGCGGATGAGCGGTGGGAAGGCCTTCGGGCGCAGTCGAAAGCCCGGCGGGGCTTGGACTTAGGGGTGTAGCGCGCGCGTCGAGCGGAGTATTAACGGTCAAATTGTCCGTTTGAGCGAGGCGGGTTAGCCATGGAAGTTCATGCCGCCGCAGCGGTTGGGCGAGGTCGGCGCGTAACAATAGCACGTTTCCCGGTGGACGCCAGCCACTTATCGGGGTCAAATGCGCGGTGAGTTCGTGGATGTCGGGGGCGTGCGGCTGTACTACTACGCCGCGGGCACGCGCGGGGGCGGAGACCCGATCGTGCTCGTGCATGGCTTCGCGACTTCGAGCCTGCTCTGGCGCGGTCTCATACCGCTGCTGCCACCCGGCCGCCGTATCGTCGCCGCGGATCTGCTCGGCTACGGTCGCAGCGACCGCCCGTACAATTCGGCGCTGACGGCCGGCGCGCACGCGGACCGGTTGCGCAGCCTGCTCGCCGAGCTGCGGATCGCTCGCGCCAGTTTCATCGGCCACGATCTCGGCGCGACGGTCGCGCTCCGGTTCTCGCACGCCTGGCCGGCGCTGGTGTCGCGGCTCTGTCTCGTGGATCCGCCCGTCGGGCGGCATTGGGCCGCGTCGGCTTCGATCTCGCCGGGAGCCGCGGCGATGCTGGGCGGACCGCTGTCCGCCTTCGCGCGGGGGAGAATCAGAGCGCGCATGATCTCCGGCTACATAAATCGCGAAGCGGGCGCCCGGTCGTGCGCGCGGTATCTCAAGCCCTTCTCCGACGCCGCGGGTGGAATCGTGCTCGCGCGGCACGCGCGGGCGCTGCGCGGCGAGACCTTCCCGGAAAACGGTGCGGCCGCGGGCTCATCCGCGGTATCCGGCGCCATCCCGACGGCGATCGTCAGCGGATCGCTCGACACGCTCGCGCCGCCGCGCCGCGCGCAAATGCTCGCGGATTCGCTTCCCGGCGCGACATTTCACGAAATAGAAGGGATGGGGCACTTCTCGCCCGAAGAAGCGCCGGCGCGCCTCAGCGAGGTGGTCGGGGCGCTACTGGCCGGGTGACGCCCGCAGCGAGTCCGCCCGCCGCGCCGAATCCGCGCGGCGCACGGAGTCGGCTCGTCTCGCGGTGGCGGCCCGCCGGATCGAATCGGCGGTGAGGCTGCGCAGCCCTTCCTCGAGCGCCGACTTCGGCCGCAGCGCCGCGACCGTGTACCGCGATCCCGGATTCCACAGAACCCAGTCGTAGTACCCGTTGTCGTAACCCGCCTGGATCTGGGCGCGCACTTCCGCGACTCCGTACCGCGGCCGGCCCAGCGTGAAATCCTGGTACCACGGGATGATCCGGCCCGCGCCTTTGACGGGAGCCGTGCGCCGGCGCACGTCCTTCATCGCGTTGTCGATGGTCGCGTACGGCCGCGCGTTCGGGTTCGGGATCTTGTATGTGCCGGGCGCGAAGTGCGAGGGATAGTTCATCGGCAGAACGGCGTCGGCCATGTCCACGAACATCTCCCACTTCTGACCGACCCCCATGTCGGTGCTGTCCGTGGCCGTGAGACCGAACACGTCGATCGTCATCGGGATCCCGCTGACGCGCAGCTGTTGGCGCGCGTAGCCGAGCTGGTCGCGGATCACCTGGGCGCGCAGCCTTCCCTGTGCGAGTGGAAACACCGATTCGCGAATCAGCCGCTGCTCGTCCGGAAAGCGGACGTAGTCGAGCTGCACCTCACTGAACCCCAGCTCCCACGCTTCCTTGCCGAGATCGACGGCGTACTGCCAGACCGCGCGCTGGTGCGGATCGAGCCAGGGCTTTCCGTTCTTGTCGAGCCACGGCTGCATGTCGGATCTGCGCTTGATCGCGAGCTCGCGCTTCTTGTCGGCGAGCAGCGGGTCCTTCACCACGACGATGCGCGCAACCGCGTAGATGTTGTGCGCGCGCATCGAGTCGAGCATCGCCCGCACGCGCGCGGCGCTCATCGGCGAGTTGGTGTCGGCGCCGATCTGGCGCGCGAGCGGCACCCGCGAGCGGTACAGGACGAAGCCGCGGTCGTCCTTGACGTCGATCACCAGGGCGTTGATCTCGGTCGTCTTCGCGAGATCGATCATCTGATTCATCTTGGCGCCGACCGCGGCCCAGCGATTGACGTACAGTCCGCGCACGATCCGCGGCATCGGCATGTGCGTTACGCGGGGAACCGTGTCCGCCGAAATGGTGTCATTCGCGGCCGAGCCGATGCGCTCGGGAACCGGCGGGCCGGCTACGCGCGGGTCGGCGGAGGCGGTGCGCTGGTCACAAGCGCCAGCCGTCAGGGCGGCGGAAAACACGAGGAAAACGACGCGAGACATTCCTGAGGTTTAGCGGACGGAGTAAGGGTTTTCCGGAATTGGGAACTGCAGCTAATACACCTACCGGATCGCTTTGATCTCATCGGCCGCTTCCAATGCACGCCGGATATCCGACGACAATGCCCGTGCCTGCTGCGTCGCTCCGACCACGTCTTCGGCCGCCGATGCAACCCCCGACGATCTCAGCTTGAGCACGTCCAGCCGCAGATTCTCCAGCAGCAGCGTCGCCCGCTCGAACCGCGTCTTCAGATCCGCCTGCCGCTGCTGCAGCTCCTTGATCGAAGTGCGCTGCCGCTCGAGCAGCTCGCGCTTCCGCTCCCACTCGCCCGTGCGGTTCGTCTCGCGCTCGAGCGCCGCGAGCCGCGAGCTCACCTCGTCCGTCGACGTCGAGCCGACGTTCTCTTCCAGCCGGCGCAGCGCGTCGCCGAGCACCAGCACCTGCTCCAGCAGCGCGTCGATCGTGGGGCGCACGTCGGGAATCAGCTCGCGGTCTACGGATGGAAGTTGGCGAATGGTCTCCACGATCCCCTCGTGCTGCTCGCGCGCGCGGGCCATCGCCCGCTCGGTGGGGCCGGCGTAAGCCGACACCGACACCGCCTCGATCGCGCGCTGCCGGCCGCCCTCGCGCGCCGACCGGTACGAGCGCCCGGGTAGCGCGCGCGAGGAATCGCCCCTGATCGATCTCCCCTCGAGCGACACC
>JANLGX010000350.1 GCA_024654005.1 Gemmatimonadaceae bacterium
GGTGTCAGGTGTCGTCATCTCGTTGTCTCCGTTCCAGATCCGCAACGCCCCTTTGAGCGCCAGGTTGCCGCGCATGTACGTCCCCGAGCCTTTGATCGCATCCGCCGCCATCGGCGTCGGCCACGAGCGCTGCCATGTCCGGTACGACTCCGTTGCCGCACGCCCGCAGTCGGTCCACCCGAGGGGCCACCCCATCAGCGACTCGACGAACCGCGGGTTCAGTCCCGGCGTTCCGGGGTTCGGCGAGCCAGACGGCCCAGCCGTCTCGGTCGGAAGGTCCAGGCGGGTATCGGCGACCTGCGACGCCAGCGTTACCCCGTGCGAGCCGTCCTGCTGGCTCGGCGGGCAGCTCGTCCCCCTGTTCGCGTTCGGCGAAGCGACCGGCGTGCTCCACGTCGCCTCCTTCACCGCGATCGTCAGCGGCACCCCGGCCCGCGTCGCGCCCTCTTCCTTGCTCGCGTGCAGCAGCTTCCTCGCTCGAAACGTCTCCGGCGTCTCGTCGTCGTTCGTCAAGGCCGCCGTGGGTGTCGGCCAGCTCTCCGACTCCGTCGTCCAGCCTCGCGACGCGTCCGTCAGCGTCACGCCTGGGTTCGTCGAAGCATAGCCTTGTCGCGCGGATGATCTCGAGTCCAAGGCTGTAGCGGCAGGCCACGAAGAAGAGCCGCTCGCGGCGATGAGGCGCTCCGACGTCCGACGCCTGGAACAAACTCGCCGCAACGCGGAAACCTGAGCCGAGAAGGTCTCGGACGACCTGATCGAATCCAAATCGAAGATGGTTACCGACGTTCTCGCAGAAGATGACGGGCGCGTCGCACTCGTTGGCGATTCGGAGCACGTGGGGCCAGAGGTGTCGCTCGTCGGCAGGACCGAGTCGCTTGCCTGCCAGGCTCCAGGGCGAGCACGGATAGCCGCCTGTGACGCAATCCACGAGACCACGTAGGGGGTGAGCGTCGAAGGTTCGTACATCAGACCAGACAGGAGCCTGATCCAAGGTGCCGTCTTCCATGCGCGCAGCCAGTACCGCTGCGGCATACGCTTCCCCCTCGACATGAGCGAGGACGTGGCTGCCGGGTACAGCGAGCTTGAGCCCAAGCTCGAGTCCGCCAACCCCGGCGCATAGAGCCAGGACATTCATTGCCTCTCCCGTTGCGTTCTCTCTACTACGCGTGTGATCCGCAGTCAATACGATTCAGCCGTCCACGCAGCCTTCCGTCGTCGAGCACGTCGTCCAGTTCCAGCAGATGCGGGCGGATGCCTGCGCGCACTCGCCTGCAGTCCACCGCAAAACGAGCGCCTGTCCCGGCGAGCCCGGCGGCGCGGTCGGCGTCGGCGGCTCGCAAATGAACCCGCACGGCATCCCCTCGCGCGGATCGCCGGCGTCCTGCCCGGCGTCCTGCCCGGCGTCCTGCCCAGCGTCCTGCCCGGCGTCGAGCTCTTGTCCAGCGTCGAGCGCCTGCCCCGCGTCATCCTGTCCGGCGTCCGCGAGCGCCGGCCCGCCGTCGTCAGGCCCCACATCCGCGTCGTCGCTC
>JANLGX010000352.1 GCA_024654005.1 Gemmatimonadaceae bacterium
GTGCAGCTGCACGCGATGGGGCCGTGGGTGGTGACGTACGTGAATCCGGCGGACGATCCGAGGAACAGATAAAGAGAGCGTGCAGCGTGCAGCTAGCAGCGAAAAGATCGTGGAAGCCAGTGGCGTGCCATCGTCTCGCGGTTTCTGTGAGCTGCTAGCTGCTAGCTGCTAGCTTATGGCCCTGATCTCCATGCCCCACTGCGACGACCGCCCCCCGCCCGCCGACAGCGCGTCACCCGAGCAGAGACGTCCGCGCGACGACGAGCTCGATCTCTTCGGGCTGACGCACCAGGGCAAGCTGCGGCAGGACAATCAGGACCATTTCCTCATCTGTACCGTGCACCCGCAGGTGGTTGTGCACCAGACGAGCCTGCCGCGCGTGGACAAGCTGCCGCTGCGCGGGTCGCGGCTCGCGACGATTCTGGTGGTGGCCGACGGCGTCGGCGGCGGCGACTTCGGGAGCGAGGCGGCGCAGATCGCGACCGAGACGCTCACCAAATACGTGTCCTGTACGCTGCGGTCGTATCACGCGGCCGGGAAATCCACGGAGGACGAGCTGCTGGACTCGCTGCGCACGGCCATCGGCGAAGCGCACGACGCGGTGCTGGCCGACGGCGCGAGCCGCACGCCGCCCACGCAAATGGCTTCCACGCTGACCGTCGGGCTCGTGATCTGGCCATGGGTGTACGTGGTGCAGGTGGGCGACAGCCGCGGCTATTACTGGGATGGGAAGGAGCTCCAGCGCCTCACGCGCGATCAGACCATCGCGCAGGACCTCGTGGACAAGGGCGTCCTGCCGCCGGAGCGCATGGAGATCTCGCCGTACCGCAACGTGCTCGCGAGCGCGATCGGGGGCGGTGAAGCGACTCCCGAAGTCACCTGCATAGAGATCCAGCGCAGCGGCACGCTGCTGTTCTGCTCGGACGGCCTCACCAAGCACGTCACGGACGAGGAGATCGGTGAGCACATGAGTCGCATGACCGGCTCCGAGCAGCTGGCGCGCGAGCTGCTCGATCTCGCGCTCGAGCGCGGCGGAACCGACAACGTCACCATCGTGGTTGGCCGCGCGCCGCCGGAGAAGACCCCGCCCGCTTCACGCCCCGCGCTCGAGGAGTAGCTACCTGATCGCGCGCCCCCGGCGGCTGACCTCTTCCGTCCAATTTTGAATCACGATGATCTCGGACAGGCGGCCCTGGTAAACCATCACGAACCTGCCGGAGGCGTCCACGTCGAAGTTGGCGTGGGGCGTCGCGCTCTCGTAATCCGACACGTCGAACAGGACCGTTCTCGATAGCACACGGAACTCGGGCGCTGTCTGCACGGAGACGGCGATGAGCGGAGTCCCGTCACTGCCGAACCCGCGATAGAACAACTCTCGCCCGTCGCGCGACCATACCGGCTCCAGCCCACTGTTCCGGGAGACCAGCGTCTTCGCCCCGCCGCCCGCCAGCGAGCGGACGTAAACCTCGGACTGCCCCGACTCGTCCGACACGTACGCCAGCCATCGTCCATCGGGCGACACGGCCGGATAGCTCTCATTGAACTCCGTCGCGAGGAACGGCCGCGCCGAGCGATCGCCGGAGAGCGAGGTGAAGGCGAGATCGAAGCTTCCCGCATTCCCCGTGATGATGGACACCGCGCGCGGCGTGTCGGGCATGAAGGCCCCGATCGTCTGCGCCGTGGGGCCCACGTACAGCGAGTCCGCGTCGGCGCTGCCGTCGGAGTTGCGCAAAAACATCCCGATGACCCCGCCGCGCGCGCTCGCGTAGCCCACGCGTCGCCCATCCGGCGACCACACCGCGTCGTGTCCGTCGTTGTCGAAGGTCAGCCGCGTGAGAGTTCGCTCGGCGACGTTTAGTGTCCACACGTCGCGGCTGTCCTGCAGCGTAAAGTCCACGGCGATCCTCGATCCGTCCGGCGAGAAGCGCGGGCTGTGGAAGCGCCGCTGCACGTCGGCGGCGCGCACCGCCTGGCCCGACCGGTCCACCAGCATCAGCTCGAAGGGAAGCTGCGGCACGTACACCAGCGAGCCGTTGCGCGAGACCGAGAACTGCGGCGGGCCTCCCACGGAGAGCCGCACCTGCTGGGCCAGAGTCACCGGCGATCCTGCCGGGCCGCTTCCGCCTGGATCGTAAGCCGCGCCCATCAGCGTACCGTCGGGGGTCACCCACGCGACGTAGCCGTCGTCGTAGGCGACGCCGCTCACGATCTGATCTATGACCAGCTTGCGCTTCCCGCTCCTCACGTCAATGAGGAACGCCTTTCCGTTCACCGACGCGCCCGTCGCCGCGATGACGATCACCGCGCGCCCGTTATCCACTGCGTCGTTCACGATCAGCGTCGCTTCGCCCGCACTCGAATCTGGACCGGCGATGAGCCGGCTTGCCGCTTCGCCTCCCACGGCGTACACGGCGCCGTCGAGCGCCGAGATCGCCATCGTCTCGTTGTCGAGCCAGACTCCACCCTGCGGAAAGAGCGGCCCGGTGGAAAGGGGCACCGACGCGCCGCCGGAGATCGGGATCTTTCGCAATCCCGTTCCGGTCGTGAAGCCAATCCACATTCCGTTGGGGCTGATCAGCGCGTTCTGCGCTCCTTCCGTGCCGGGGATAGCCGTCGGGACGAGCTCGTCGAACTGCCTGCGGTACAGCTGCAACCCGCTGGCGTTGTTGCCGACGTAGACGAGCATTCGCGCGTCGGGGGAGATCGCGACGGTAGTCCACCCCGTGCCGGCCAGTCGGTGATCGTCGGGAGTGGCGATCACGAAGCGCCCCACAATCGGCGAGGTCTTCGCTTCGCGCGACGTCGCGCGTCCGCCCACAAATCCGAGCGCGGCCGCTAGCACGCCGAGAGGGGGCAGCATGACAGCCGGCCGCCGCCACCATGGAGCCGCGGCGGAGCGAGCGGCGCCGGTCGCGCGTGCCGCCGCCGTGATCGAGCCGGGCGTGTTGATCGCCGCGGAGAATTCCGCCGCGGTCGCGAACCGATCGGCCGGGAGCTTCTCCAGCGCGGTCAGCACCGCCAGCTCGACGTGCCGCGGAATCGTGTGCCGCTTGGGCAACAGCGGTCGCGGCTGTTCGGTCAGAACCTTCGCGACGATGGACTGCGCGGTCGGGCCCGTGAACGGCGGCTCACCGACCAGCATTTCGTACGTGATAGCGCCGAGCGCGTAGATGTCGGCGCGGTGATCTACCGACTTGTCTCCCATCGCCTGCTCGGGGGCCATGTACTGCGGCGTGCCGAGCGACATTCCGGTCTGCGTCATCCGCGACCCGCCGGCCTGCTGCACGGCCAGGGCGATGCCGAAGTCCGCCACGAGCGGGCGTCCCTCGTGCAGCAGGATGTTCTCCGGCTTGATGTCGCGGTGCACGACGCCGCGCTTGTGCGCGTACTCGAGCGCGTCGGCCACGTCCGTTGCGATGCGCACCGCTTCGGCTATCGGGAGCTGTTGCTCGCGCTCCAGTTTGCGCCGAAGCGTTTCTCCTTCGACGAACGGCATGACGTAGTACAGATGGCCGTCGGCGTTTCCCGAATCGAACAGCGGGAGGATGTGGGGATGTTGCAGGTTCGCGGTTAGCTCGATCTCCTTGAGGAACCGCTCGGGGCCGAGCACCGCGCTCAGCTCCGGATGCAACACCTTGATCGCGACCTTGCGATGGTGCTTCACGTCCTCGGCGAGATAGACCGTCGCCATTCCGCCCGCGCCGATCTCGCGCTCGATCGCGTATCGGTCGGCGAGCGCGGTGGAGAGCTTGTCAAGACTCGTCACTGGTTCTCTCACCTACTGAGCCACGGCGCCCGCGCCTGTTGACGCCTTCTTGCCGCGCAGCTGGTCGAACCAGTTGAGGACCACCACGAGCGCAGCCGACGATGCCGGACCTTGAGTCATGATGAAGCGGCCATCTCCGGTCACGTCGTACTGGGCGTGGAAGGCGTAACTGGTGAAACTCCCGCGAAACAGCTCGGTGCGATTTTGAACCGAGAACGCGGGTGCTGTGACGACGCGGGCGGCCATCATCCGGTCGCCGTTCCGGTAAAAGAGCTCCGTGCCGCTGCGCGACCAGCGGGCCTCCATGCCACCGTCGAGCGAGATCTGCACTTTCCCTCCCGGCTCGGGAAAGGATCGTACGTATATCTCGTTGCGACCGGACTCGTCCGAAGTGTACGCCGCCCACCGTCCGTCAGGCGAGACGGCCGGCGCGAACTCGTCGTTCGGCGTCTGCAGGTAAGGGCGCACCGCGCGACCACTGTCGGCCGCCATCAGCATGATGTCGTTACGGCTGACCGAGGCGTTGTTCTGATGATATACGAGCCACCTGCCGTCGGGCGACCACTCATCCGCCAGCTGGCGGCCCGGCATTGCGAGCAGCGGCTCGGCGAGCGCGCTTCCGTCGGCCCGAATCCACGCGATATCCGGCGTCCCGTTGACGTCCGCGGTGTAGGTAATTCGCAAGCCATCGGGCGTCCACACGGGGCGCGAAGCCGAGCCTGTGACCGTCAGTTTCGTCAGCGTCTTCTGCGCGACTTCGTAGACCCAGATGGAATTCGCGCCGCCCTCGGTGATCTCCACTGCGATTCGCGAACCGTCAGGCGACACCCGTGGCGCGCCGTACGTCCGCATCTCCGTCGTGAGCTCGCGCACGGCACCGGCGCGCTCCACCGCCACGACGGACCTGGCTGCAGCGGATCCGCTCGCGTACACGAAAGTCCCACGCGGGGAAATGCCGAACTCGGCGGCGCCTCCGAGGCCGACGGAGACTTGCTCCGTTATCGGTATCGCGCTCCCAAGGAATTCCAGTGATCGCGCATCGAACGGCGCGGCAGTGATCGTGCCGTCAGAGTTGGAGAGTACGACGTGTCCGGTCGTGACGTAGCGAGGGTCGCCGCCCGAAAGTTGGAATTTTTTCACGCGACGGTCGCCGAGCGTCACGGCGGCGGGCGTGTAAGTGTTGAGCCCGGCGGTCAGCTGGAACAGCAGGGCATCCCCGCCCGGCAGGAAATGAGGGAAACGGTACGACGTCACGCCGTCAGCGGTGTCCAGCTGTAACAGCAGCGCCGGTTTGCCACCGACAGCGGGCACCTGCCGCAGACCGCCTTCCATGGCGAAAACCAGGACATTGTTGTCGCCCCAGGTAGCGCCGAAAAAGCCGCTGTCCAGGGCGCAGATGGTGAGCGGCGGTCCGCCCGAGAGCGCCACCTTCTGCAGCCGCCCGGCTATCACGAACCCGAGCCACGCTCCGTCCGGCGAGAAAAACGGGGCGATGGCTCCGCGGGTCCCCGGGATCTGCGCCGGCTCGAGCTGCCCGAGAGCGCGCATGAACAAGTGGCCCACACCAGCTGCATTGACACCCGTATAGACGAAACGAGCGCCGTCGGGCGATACCGCGATCCCGCTGCCCGGGGCGTCGAGGAATCGCGCGGCTTCGGGAGGGATTATGGCAAAGCGCGCAACCGGCGCCGGCACCGAAGGCTCATTCCGCAGCCATCCCCACGCGCCCGCGATAAGCGAGAGCAGCAGTAACGTCGCGAGAGCCGGCAACGCATATCGCGACGAAGTCCATCGGCGGACACGCGGCTGACCTTTCGATTTCGCATCCACTCCAGGCGATGTCGCGAGAGGAGTCAGCTCGGGATGCGCGAGAGCCGACGCGAATTGCGCCGCGCTCTGAAACCGGTCCGCGGGCAGCTTCTCGAGGGCGCGTCGAACGACCGCCTCCAGTTGCGGCGAGACCGACCGACGCTGCGTGACGAGCGAGCGCGGCTCCTCGGTCACGACTCGCGCGATGATCGCCTGCGCGCTCGGCCCGGTGAACGGCGGCTCGCCGACGAGCATCTCGTACAGCACGCAGCCCAGCGCGTAGATGTCGGCCTTGCCGGAGATCTCGCGCTCACCCATCGCCTGCTCGGGGCTCATGTAATGGGGAGTGCCGAGCGACATCCCGGTCTCCGTCATGCGCGTGCCGCCACCCGCCGAGCTCACGGCCAAAGCGATGCCGAAGTCGGCCACCTGCGCGCGGCCGTCGTGCAGCAGGATGTTCTCCGGCTTGATGTCGCGATGGATGACTCCGTGCCGATGAGCGTAGTCGAGCGCGTCCGCGACTTCGCGGGCGATGCCCACCGCGTCTTCGACCGGCAGCTGGGTCTCGCGCGCGAGCCGGTCGCGCAGCGATTCGCCGGAAACGAACGGCATGACGTAGAACACGAGTCCGTCGGCTTCGCCCGAATCGTACAGCGGCAGGATGTGCGGATGCTGCAGGTTCGCGGTCGTGCGGATCTCGTGCAGGAAGCGCTCGGTGCCGAGTATCGCGGACAGCTCGGGGCGCAGCACCTTGAGCGCGACCTGGCGCTGGTGGCGGAGGTCGCGGGCGAGGTAGACCGTTGCCATTCCGCCCTGTCCTATCTCGCGCTCGATCTCGTACCGGCCGGCGAGCGCGGTCGTCAGGCGCTCCACAGGATTGCTCACTGTTTCAGCCGCGCCTGGATGTCCTGAAACCAGTTGTCCACCCGCACCAGTCGTTGCCGCCGCGCGCCGGTCCGCTGGCGGATAGTGACGAAAAAGAAGCTTCCGTCCGGGCCGACGTCGTAGGACTGGTGAAACGCGTCGCGGATGAAATCGCCAGCGGCGAACAGAGTGCGCCGCCCGACCACTTCGAAGGCGGGAGCGGCGCGCACATCGGCGCCTATGAGTCGGCTGCCCGCGTCGATGTAGAAGATCCGCTTCGCGTCCCTGGACCAGCGCGGCTCGCTTCCGCCGCCGACGGATACCTGCCACAGGCCACCACTCGTGGCTGGAAATGGTCGCACATACACC